>CAIYOE010000029.1 GCA_903927775.1 uncultured Micrococcales bacterium
TGATTACCTCGTTGTCGATCTTGATGATCACATCTCCCACCTGGATGCCCGCCTTGCCGGCTGGGCTATTCGGCATGAGCTTGGAAATCTTAGCGCCAACGCTAAAAGACGAGTTGGTGTTGGAACTCAGTGCATCGGTGATGAAGGCACCCAACATGGCGTGGCTTGCCTTGCCGCTCTTGATTAGTTCGGCTGCGATGCGCTGCGCGTTATTTGCAGGGATGGCAAAGCCGACACCAATCGAGCCAGCCTGGCCGTTTCCGCTGGTGTTGCCGGCCGATGCGATTGCCACGTTGATTCCAAGAACCTGACCCTGATCGTTCAGAAGTGCGCCACCCGAGTTACCCGGATTGATAGCTGCGTCTGTCTGGATAACGCTCAGGTTGATTGGCACCGCTGTGCTCGAGGAACCGCCGTTGAAAAGTTGTAGGCCACCACCAGAACCGGTCCCGTTTTCGGGTGCCGCACTGTTAGCAACCTGGATGGTGCGGTTCAGTGCGCTAACGATTCCGGCGGTAACTGTGGTGTCTAGGCCAAGGGGCGAACCAATCGCCACCACGTTGTCTCCCACGTTGATTTTGTTGCTGTCGGCAAATACAGCCGGAGTAAGCGAGGTGATCGCATTTACCTTGACCACCGCGAGATCGTTGGTTGGATCGGTGCCCACCACAGTGGCGCTAAAGACCTTGCCGTCTACTGTACGAACCTCGATTACTGGCGTAGCCACCGAACCTTCCAGCGTAACCACGTGAGTGTTGGTGAGGATGTACCCCGACTTCGTTAGGACTACACCAGATCCGCTACCCGAACCGTTGGAGCCCGAGACCGAGATAGTAACCACCGATGGAGAGGCCGCCTTGGCTACCGCGGTCACCCAGTTGACGTGGTCGGAGTTGTTCACAATAACCGTGCCGTTAGCAGCGATGAAGCCTTGAGTGCCGATACCAACACCGGCACCTACCAAACCACCCATGGCAGCACCGATGACAATGCCGGTGATTGCACTGGACTTGGAAAGCCTGTTGTTGATTCTGTTTAGAAAGCCGGATGGAGCGACTGGCTTGGCTGCATACTTGGCCGGTTCGTCAAAAAGGAACTGAGCGTTGTAGTGGCTGTTAGGCAAGTTGTTAGACAAGATAAATACCTTTCGAAACTCTTGGCACAGTGATTCTCACAACAGAGTCTGAGTAGATCCTGCTAAAAGCCTAAGTGTTCACTTAGGGGCGAATTTACGGTGGCGTAATGAGAACCGTGGAGCCCGAAGATTGAGAGGCTGCGTTGTTGCCCACGGTCACATTTATCGGCACAGACGCCAGCACGATTGAATCCGGATCTTTCATCCATGCGCCAGAGGCTAGCCGATAGTCCACTCGGTACTGAACATGAGCCAGCGCAAGGTAGGTTCCCGGGCTCGAATAAGAATGGGCGACTTTGGCACCAGAGGCCAGATGCGTATCGCCAAATATCCAGGTTGCATTTTGCGGGTGGAATCGAACGAGCACAGTGTTTCCAAATAGCTTTGCGGAACCAAACCGTTGCGTGAACTCGACTCGAAAACTGGCACTCTGACCGGGGTCTAATCGGTTGGTAGGGCTGATCCAGGCGTTTGGTTTGAGTGCCTTGAAAACCGCCGTGGACGAGTTAGCTTGAACACGAGTTTTGGTTCGCACTTTGGGTTTTGGTGCGACCTTTGGAGCTGGCTTTAGGACCTGCTTAGGAGCTGGCTTGAGGATTGGGTTTGGCGGAATTGGTTTGGCTATCGGTTTCACAACAGGTTTGGAGGCCAGGGGTTTGGGCGCAGAGGTTTTAGTCAGCGCCTGTATCAGTTTCTTATTGGCGCAGATTGTGACCAGGTCTCCGTCTACCTGAGACCCCACGGTTAGCTTTGAGCCTGACTGTTGCTTAGTTGTGCCGGTGTGCCTGCAGGCTTGGGTCTGGGCTTGGGTCTGCGTGTGGGCTTGGGCCACCCCGATCCCCCTAGGATGCCAGACCAATAGCAGGGCCAGCCCGATTGGGAGCACAAGATTTTTTGTGATTTGCGGCATGCCCAAACCATAACCTCGGCGAGGTGCGACCTCTAAAAGTTGTCAACAGGTCAACCGAAATAGCTCATTGGCTGCCATTTCGGGCGCGAAGACCCAGTTAAAGGCGAAAACCCCAGTGCTCTACTGGGGTTTTCTATTGGTTGCGGGGGCAGGATTTGAACCTACGACCTCCGGGTTATGAGCCCGGCGAGCTACCGAACTGCTCCACCCCGCGGCGAAGTTCCAATGGTAGCACGAAACTCGTGCATCCACAAACCGCTACTTGGTGACTGTGCTGGCCGCCAATGCTTGGTCGATTGCCTTGGAAAGCGCAGCCTCTGCCTTTCCATAGGCAGTCCAGTCGCCAGACTGCATGGCAGCGGACTTGTCGGCCAGCGCCTGCTTGGCAGCATTCAGCGCCAGCTGCAGTGCCGTGTTGTTAGAGGCACCCGCACCGGTTCCAGTGCCTGCGCCGGTACCCGTACCGGTACCCGTGCCTGTTCCTGTGCCAGTTCCTGGAACCGGTGGCACGCTGGACCCAA
>CAIYOE010000030.1 GCA_903927775.1 uncultured Micrococcales bacterium
CACGCGCAGCTGGCATCAACATCGTGCCTTCGAGCACCGGTGCTGCCAAGGCAATCGGTCTGGTTCTTCCTGAGCTAAAGGGCAAGCTAGACGGCTACGCACTTCGCGTTCCAGTACCAACCGGCTCAATCACCGACCTGACCCTAGTTTCGAACACCGATGTCACCGTTGACCAGATCAAGGCCGCTTACAAGGCTGCAGCTGCAGAGGGTCCGCTAAAGGGCATCTTGCTTTACACCGAGGACGAAATCGTTTCGAGTGACATCGTTACGGACCCGCACTCGTCGATCTTCGACGCTGGTTTGGTCAAGGTCATCGATGGCAACCTGGTCAAGATCAGCAGCTGGTACGACAACGAGTGGGGCTACAGCAACCGTCTGGTAGACCTAACCGTTCTTGTAGCAAGCAAGTTCTAAGAACTCAACCTTCTAAACCAAAGGTTTATCTTGCGCACTATCGCATCCTTGCCAAATCTTGAAGGCAAGCGGGTAATTATCCGCTGTGACCTGAATGTTCCGCTAGATGGTCAGACCATCACCGACGACGGCCGCATTGTGGCCTCGGTGCCCACCATTAAGTACCTGGTCAACCAAGGTGCAAAGGTCATTGTGATCTCGCACCTTGGTCGTCCAGACGGAGCACCAGACACCAAATACTCGTTGGAGCCAGCTGCCGCCCGTTTGGGTGAGCTACTGGGCCAGCCAGTAGCTTTTGCCACCGACACCGTTGGTGCAGAGGCACGTGGCGCTGTCAAGGCATTGGCTAGCGGGGGGGTCGTGGTTCTAGAGAACCTACGCTTCAACGCGGCTGAAACCAGCAAGGATGCGGTAGAGCGCGAAGTCTTTGCCGCAAAGCTTGCCGAGTTCGGCGACTTCTTTATCAGCGATGGCTTTGGTGTGGTTCACCGCAAGCAGGCCAGCGTTTACGAACTTGCTAAGGCTCTGCCTAGCGTGGCCGGTTTCTTGATCGAGAAGGAACTAGAAGTTCTGACTCGTCTCACCCAGACCCCGGAGCGCCCTTACGCGGTCGTCCTTGGCGGATCTAAGGTGAGCGACAAGCTCGGTGTGATCGATCACCTGCTTCCGACCGTCAACAAGTTGTTGGTGGGTGGCGGAATGGTTTTCACTTTTCTTGCCGCACAGGGACACTCGGTAGGTAAGAGCCTGCTAGAGGTAGACCAAATCGACACCTGCAAGGAATACCTCAAGCGCGCAGCCGAGCTGGGCGTAGAGGTCATTCTGCCAACCGACATCGTGGTGGCAAGCAAGTTTGGTGCAGACGCAGAGGTGGCTATCACCGCTGCCGACGCAATTGAATCGAGCCCGTTCGGGGCAAACGGCCTAGGACTAGACATTGGTCCGGAGTCGGCTGCGGCTTTTGCCGCCGAGATTGCCTCGGCCAAGACCGTGTTCTGGAACGGCCCAATGGGTGTATTCGAGATCGACGCGTTCGCCGGTGGAACCAGGGCAGTTGCTAAGGCACTGACCCAGGTAAACGGCCTAAGCGTAGTTGGCGGTGGCGACAGCGCCGCCGCGGTTCGCATCCTTGGTTTCGAAGACTCAGAGTTTGGCCACATATCAACCGGTGGTGGTGCCAGCCTAGAGTTCCTAGAGGGCAAGAAGTTGCCTGGATTGGAAGTCCTAAATGACTAATCGTGTCGCGCTCATCGCAGGAAACTGGAAGATGAACCTGGACCACCAGCAGGCTATCGCTCTGGTTCAGAAGTTGGCTTGGAGTCTAAAAGACGCCGGTCACGACTACTCAACGGCCGAGGTTGTGGTCTTCCCTCCGTTTACCGACATTCGTAGTGTTCAGAACCTGATCGATGCAGACAAATTTGAGCTAGGGCTTGGCGCTCAAGATCTGAGCAAGTTCGACAACGGCGCCTACACAGGCGAGGTTTCCGGTGCTTTCTTGAGCAAGTTGGCAGTGGACTACGTTTTGGTGGGTCACAGCGAACGCCGTACCTACCACAATGAAGACGACGTAACCATCCAAGCCAAGACCGCGGCTGCCTTCCGCCACGGTTTGGTTCCGGTTATTTGCGTTGGCGAAACCCTTGAGGAACTCGAGAGCCAGGGTGCAGCAGCTGTTCCAATTCGTCAGACCATAGCTGCCCTTGCCGGACACGAAGCACTTGGTGATTTCGTTATCGCTTACGAGCCGGTTTGGGCAATCGGAACCGGCAAGGTTGCTACTCCAGAGGAGGCAGCCAGTGTGTGCGGCAAGATCCGTGCGGCAATCGCCGAGGAACACGGAGCGGAAATCGCGGACAAGACTCGCATTCTCTACGGTGGATCGGTCAAGGCGGCAAATGTGGCCGGCTTCTTGCGTAGCCCAGAAGTAGACGGAGTTCTAGTTGGCGGAGCCAGCCTAGACGCCGACGAGTTCAGCGGTATCGCACGCTTCCAGAAGCACCTGGCGCTCTAAACCGCTTATAATTCTTTGAGCCTTGGTTTTCACCAGGCCCTAGCTAAGGAACCTAATTATGCTTGCAATCCAGATTGCACTAGAAGTATTGCTGGCCATCACCAGCCTGCTTCTGACCCTGCTTATCTTGCTCCACAAGGGACGCGGTGGCGGACTATCCGACATGTTCGGTGGTGGCCTTTCGTCTTCGGTTGGTTCCAGCGGCGTTGCTGAGCGCAACCTAAACCGAATCACCATCATCCTTGGGTTGGTTTGGCTGGCCGTGATCATCACCCTGGGCTTGTTCACCAAGTTCAACCTGGTTCCATAATGAGCACCGGGGGTTCCGCAATCCGCGGTTCGCGAATCGGCGCTGGCCCAATGGGCGAACAGGACCGTGGCTACAAAGCAGACCGCGTAACCATTAGTTATTTTTGCAATAACGGACACGTTCACAGCCCATCGTTTGCTTCGACCGTAGATGTAGCCGAGATTCCTGAACTGATTGACTGCCCAAACTGTGGCATGCCAGCCGGTCAGGACCAAGCTAATCCGCCGGTTATCGCAAAGCATGAGCCCTACAAGACTCACCTTGCATATGTGAAAGAACGCCGCAGCCAAGAAGAAGCCGATGCCCTTCTGGAAGAAGCGGTCACTGCTGTGCGCGAGCGCAGAATCCGACTAAGCGAAGCAGCCGAAGCCAACAACGCCTAGAAAACTTTTAAATAAGAAAGCCGCCCTCCGGGGCGGCTTTCTTAATTTTCTTCAAGCGTTTGGTGCGCGTTATTAAATCTGTGCAGCTGCCGCTTCGTCGATGAACCAAACGGTCTGCTCGATTCCCGATACGCGACCCACCGGCAACGATGCTGGCTCGCTGCCAAAGGCAACCGCAACCGCATCGGCTTTGTCTGCACCGGAAACCACGAACCAAACCTGACCGGAGTTGTTGGCAGCCTCGTAGCTGAAAGTCAAACG
>CAIYOE010000031.1 GCA_903927775.1 uncultured Micrococcales bacterium
AAGGCAGGCAACGATGTGGTGGCCATGATGGCCCTCGACCCACGCGATTACACGGCACACGGTGGCTGCTTTCCGATTCGGGTTCGTGGTACGGGAATGGTCGGAACAGTAACTGTTTCGGGCCTCCCGCAAAAAGAGGACCACGCTCTGGTGGTTGAGACGTTGGGACAGGTTCTTGGACTCTCACCAGAAAGCATTTAGAGCCTCAGCGATTTAGCGCTTTAGCCAGTTACCAACAACGCGCATAAAGTCGTCGGGTTGTTCCTCGTGCGCCAGGTGCCCGGCGGCGGGAACCAGATAAATCTTGTGCCCGGGGATTCGCTCAGCGACTTTCATGCTGTCTTCTACCTTGACGATCGTGTCGAACTGCCCAGTGATTACAAAGGTTGGAATGTCGATTTCGCCCAGCCGCCTGGCGACATCGCTGTGTTTGTCGGCTTTCAGGAACTCCCAGAAGCCTTCTTTCCAATCCGAGTTATCCATGGGTCGTTCGTACCCGCGAATTACTTGCTCTGTCAGTTTGGTTTTGTCGTAAAAGCTGTCGAACAGGATCTTTTGGCCCACGCTTGCAAAGCCACCAACCAACTTTGGACCAACCCGGTTGAAAATGGGCAGGCGTAGAAATAGGCCAACAAATCTGGGCGGACCAGGTGTCAAAATCTCTGGAGACTCCAGAATCAACTTGGAAATCGGCTTGCTTCCTTTGAACAAGTAGTGAGCAGCCAACTGACCTCCGGCAGAATGCCCAACCAGAATCACCTCGCGTCCATCGCCAAAATGCGTAATGATCGCGTCGAGCAGCTGAACCTGACCGGCCATTGAGTAGGGGTTAGTTCCCTGCCAAACCATTGGTCTTTCGGTTTGCCCAAATCCTGGTCGGTCGTAGGCCACAACGTGCCCGAGTTCGGCCAAGGCATCCATGATGGGCAGCCAACTGAATGTGCTGGCACCGAATCCGTGCAGCAAAACAATGAGTCTGGAACCTCGCGGGTTGCGCTCAATGAAGTTGACCTCGTAACCCCGAAGCAGGATTTTGCTCATTACGTGATTCTAAATCCGAATCGACGATTTGAAACGATCAAGAAGAGCGCCCCCGGTAGGAATCGAACCTACGACCAAGAGATTAGAAGGCTCTTGCTCTATCCACTGAGCTACGGAGGCATGCCAGCTGAGCCGGACTCCATTATTTTAGTCGCTAGCCCTGCGTTAGCCTTGTTCCATGGCAGCAACCGAGGATCGCGGCACCATTCGTGCGCTGAAACGTGACCTGGCCATGCAGCAAGCTCGCCAGCAGTTGGCCAACATCCACGACCTCGAATACAAACTCAACGGGCTCTCATCGGCTCAGGTTTTGGAACGCCAACAACTGGGGCTGACCAACACGCAGCAGTTCGAAGCCAGCCGGTCCCTTTTAAACATTGTCAGGGCCAACGTATTTACCCTCTTCAACGGGATCGTTGGTGGTTCGTTCTTAGTTCTGCTGATTCTTGGCCAGTGGAAAGATGCGCTCTTCGGAATCACCGTTGTGGTGAACGTTCTGATTGGGGTCGGCCAAGAATTCCGCTCCAAACGCGCCCTCGACAAACTCGCATTATTAAATGCACCGATGGCCAGGGTGCGCCGAAATGGCGAGATAGCTCAGATAAAAATCAGCGATGTGGTGCTAGACGATCTACTGGAACTTCGTGCCGGAGACCAGGTGGTGGCCGATGCGTTGGTCATCGATGCGAACCTGCTGGAAGCCGATGAATCTCTGCTCACGGGCGAAGCCGACCCGGTGGAAAAGACCAGTCACGACAGCCTTCTTTCTGGCTCTGGCATCGTGGCTGGGCGAGGTGCCGCAAGAGTGGTCAAGGTTGGTTCCGAAACCTACGCCAGCAAAATCACTCTGGAGGCAAGGAGATTTTCGCTGGTCAACTCCGAGTTGCGTAACGCTCTCAGAACCGTGATTTTCTGGATTTCCATAGCTCTTTTACCGATTGTGGCGATTGTGGTCTGGGGTCAGATTCAGGCTTTGGGTGGCTGGCAAGCAGTGGCCAGTGGACAAACCACTGTTGCAGTTTTAGTTAGTTCAATCGCCAGCATCGTAAGCATGGTTCCTCAAGGGCTTGTCCTAATCACCAGCGTTGCTTTTGCCATCGCTGCTATAAAACTGGCACGCAAGAACGTGCTGGTACAGGAGTTACCCGCGGTAGAGAGCCTTGCCCGAGTTGATGTGATCTGTTTTGACAAGACCGGCACGCTGACCTTGGGCGAAGTTAGGTTTGGTTCGGCGATAGTACTTGAAGATAGCCAGCCAAGCACGATCGCATGGCCAGACGCACTTGCGCATTTTGGAGCCGACCCAGATGCCAATGCCACGGTTCGCTGTCTTCGAGAACCCTTTGCTGTGCGGCACGATTTGGCCGTGGCTTCGCAGGTGCCGTTTTCGTCTCTTCGAAAGTGGTCGGCTTTCAGTTTTGAAACCGCAGCCTTAAAAACCGAGCACTGGTTGCTAGGTGCACCCGAAATGCTTTTGCTCGGGAACAGTCCTGACCATCTTGCAGCGCTGGCAAAGGCACAGGAGCTGGCTTCTCTTGGTCACCGAGTTCTTGTTCTGGGCTCCAGCGATTCAGGGGCGGCGCTTACTGATCAAATCCCGGACCGGCTAGTCCCCCGCGTCCTATTAACCATCGACGAAGCTATCCGCCCAGATGCGATTGACACCTTGAATTACTTTAGAGACCAGGGCGTTTCGATTCGAGTGATCTCTGGCGACAATCCAAGTACGGTTGCGGCAGTGGCCAAACAAGCTGGGATTGTTGATTTCGGTACTGACCCGAGTGCCACCGCTGTGGACGGCAGAAACCTGCCAACCGATCCAACTGAACTGGCCAAGCTTTTAGAAACCCACTTTGTCTTTGGACGAGTTACCCCGGAGCAAAAACGGAACATGGTGATTGCCTTGCAGAGCATGGGTCATGTGGTTGCCATGACTGGCGATGGAGTAAACGATGCGTTGGCGCTGAAACGAGCCGACCTAGGTATCGCTATGGGTTCGGGAAGCGCTGCGACCAAGGCCGTGGCTCGAATCATTCTGCTGGATGGCAAATTTTCATCGTTGCCTGGCGTGGTTGCAGAAGGCCGCAAGGTAATCGCGAACATAGAGCGCATTGCTCGTTTGTTCCTGACTAAAACCACCTGGGCCATGACTCTGGCAATCACCTTTGGCCTCGTGCTTTGGCGTTTCCCATACCTTCCTCGGCAGCTCTCGGCACTTGATGGTTTCACCATAGGTTTGCCGTCGTTCGCCCTGGCTCTGCTGCCGAATAAGCAACGCTATTTACCCGGATTCCTGGGTCGAACTCTGCGCTTCACCATCCCATCGGGGCTGATTATTGGCGGTGCGGTGATCTGGCTAGCAGCGCTCTTGCAGGGAGAGCCAACTGTGGCTGTTTCTCAAACCAGCGTTTCTCTGCTCCTTTCGGTAGCCGGCCTTTGGGTGATTGTCACGCTAAGTCGACCATTGGATAAATGGCGAATCGCGATTGTGGCTGCAAGTTACCTGCTGTTTGCCTTGGTTTTCTGCATTCCATTCGTGGCAGCGTTTTTTGGTTTTGTCTGGCTAACTCCTCATCAGTTGATTGAACCACTCGGTATCTCACTTATCGCATGTGCAGGAATCGAAATGGCGCATCGATGGGCGAACCGCAACCACTAGTCCGAGTAAGTAAGCCACCTTGGTAAACTTGGCGCGTGTCTAAAGTTCTAGCTTCGCTTCCTGTCGGTGAAAAAGTCGGCATTGCATTCTCTGGTGGTCTTGATACCTCGGTTGCAGTTGCCTGGATGCGCGAAAAGGGCGCCATTCCATACGCTTACACCGCAAACCTCGGCCAACCAGATGAAACCGACATCGATGCCATTCCGGCACGTGCTGGTGAGTATGGTGCCGAAGCTGGTCGTCTAGTCGACTGCCGAACCTCGCTGGTAGAGGAGGGCTTTGCCGCTATTTCCTGCGGCGCTTTCCACCTGCGCACCGGTGGCAAGGCTTACTTCAACACCACTCCCCTGGGCCGTGTGGTTACCGGCACCCTGCTGGTTCGTGCCATGCGCGAAGACGGCGTGGAGATTTGGGGCGATGGCTCAACCTATAAGGGCAACGACATAGAGCGTTTCTACCGCTACGGTCTGCTGGCCAACCCTAACCTTCGCGTTTACAAGCCTTGGCTAGATGCCGACTTTGTGAACGAACTTGGCGGACGCCAGGAGATGTCCGAGTGGCTTCTGGAGCGCGGGCTCCCTTATCGTGCCTCGGCCGAAAAGGCTTATTCCACCGATGCAAATATGCTTGGCGCGACCCACGAGGC
>CAIYOE010000032.1 GCA_903927775.1 uncultured Micrococcales bacterium
GTTCTTGCGAACTGCACCCTTGGCGACTAGATCGGCTACGGTTACTGCGCCACCCTGTGGGTAAAGATCGGCTAGGGCGTCTAGGTTGACGACCTGGTACTCAACGCGGAACGGGTTCTTGAAACCACGAAGCTTTGGAGTACGCATTACTAGACGAACGCCACCACCCTCGAAGCCAGGACGAACCTGGTAACGAGCCTTAGTACCCTTAGTACCACGACCGGCGGTCTTACCCTTAGATGCCTCACCACGACCGACACGAGTGCGGTCCTTCTTTGATCCAGGAGCTGGACGTAGGTGGTGGAGCTTCAGAACCTGAACCTTCTCAACGTCGGCCTCGGCCTTAGCAGCCTTGGCCGGAGCCTTAGCAGCAGCAGGAGCCTTAGCTGCTGCCTTTGCGGCAACTGGCTTCTCTGCGGTCTCGGCCTTAGCGGCAGCAGCCTTAGGGGCTGCCTTAGCTGCGGCTGGCTTTGCAGCGGCGGTCTTCTCGGCGGCTGGCTTTGCAGCAGCCTTTGGTGCAGCGGCCTTTGCAGCTGGCTTTGCAGCAGCCTTCTCGGCGGCTGGCTTAGTCTCGTCTGCCATTAGTCGATCTCCTCAACCTTTACAAGGTGGGCAACCGCACGCACAAGGCCACGAACCACTGGGCTGTCGTCCTTGACGATGATGTCGCCAATACGCTTTAGGCCTAGGGTACGCAGCGACTCACGCTGGTTCGGCTTGCCACCGATTTCACTCTTGATCTGGGTAACCTTTAGACGCGCGGCCATTAGGCACCTACCTTAGCTGGAAGAAGACGCTTTGGAGCAACTTCTTCTAGGGTCAAACCACGACGAGCAGCAACAGCACTTGGCTCTTCTAGCTGCTTTAGGGCGTCGACGGTTGCGTGGACAATGTTGATGGTGTTGCTTGATCCGAGCGACTTGCTTAGCACGTCGTGGATACCGGCACACTCAAGAACAGCGCGAACTGGACCACCGGCGATAACACCGGTTCCCTGTGCGGCTGGACGAAGTAGAACAACACCAGCAGCTGCCTCGCCCTGGACAGGGTGAGGAATGGTGCTGGAAACGCGTGGAACGCGGAAGAAGTTCTTCTTAGCCTCTTCTACACCCTTAGCGATAGCCGACGGAACTTCCTTGGACTTTCCGTAGCCAACGCCAACTAGGCCATTGCCGTCGCCGACAACTACTAGTGCGGTGAAGCTAAAGCGACGACCACCCTTAACAACCTTTGATACACGGTTGATGGTGACAACGCGCTCTAGGAACTCGCTCTTCTTCTCTTCGCGCTCACGACGCTCGTTGCGTGGACCACGCTCGCGGCTTCCGCGACGAGCTTCGCGCTCGCCTGCCTCTACCGACTCGGTTGCAACAGTCTCAACTGCAGTTGCTTCAGTGGACAAAACTGTCTCCTTGTTTTCTGCCATTAGAGGACCAAACCTGCTTCACGAGCGCCGTCAGCTACTGCTGCAACGCGACCGGCGTACTTGTTACCACCGCGGTCGAATACGACCTCGGTAACACCTGCGGCCTGGGCACGCTGTGCAACTAGTGCACCAACGGCCTTCGACTTGTCGGTCTTGTTGTCTGCGCTAGCGCGGAAGTCCTTCTCCATGGTCGAAGCCGACGCAACGGTGATGCCCTTGCTGTCGTCTACGATCTGAACGAATACGTGGCGTGCCGAGCGAGTTACTACTAGGCGTGGACGTAGTGCGGTACCAACGACCTTCTTACGAAGACGTAGGTGACGACGAGTACGAGCTGCGGCCTTGCTCTTGCCGCGAGTCTTAGTGGTTAGTCCCATTACTTCTTACCTGACTTTCCAGCCTTGCGACGAACAACCTCGCCGGCGTAACGAACACCCTTGCCCTTGTAAGGCTCTGGCTTGCGAAGCTTGCGGAGGTTAGCTGCAACCTCACCCACAGCCTGCTTGTCAATGCCCGAAACGGTGAGCTTGGTGTTGCCCTCTACGGTGAAAGTGATGCCCGCTGGGGCCTTCACGTAAATCGGGTGCGAGTAACCAAGTGCGAACTCAATGTCCGAACCCTTTGCGGTTACACGGTAACCAGTTCCAACGATTTCGATACCCTTGCTGAAGCCCTGGGTAACACCGTGGATCTGGTTGGCGATCAAGGTACGGGTTAGACCGTGTAGCGAACGCGAGTCGCGCTCGTCGTCTGGACGAGTAACAACAACGTTGTTCTCTTCTAGAGCAACCTCAATCGGGGCTGGAACTACGTGGTTCAAGGTTCCCTTAGGACCCTTGACCGAAACGTTGTTTCCGTCAATCTTTACTTCGACGCCGGCTGGAACCGGAATCGGCAATCTACCAATACGAGACATCTGTGATTACCAAACGTAGGCGATAACTTCTCCGCCTACTCCCTTCTTGGCAGCCTGACGGTCGGTTAGAAGACCGCTCGAAGTGGACAGGATAGCAATACCTAGGCCGCCAAGAACACGAGGGATCTCGGTTGACTTTGCGTAAACACGAAGTCCTGGCTTTGATACACGCTTGATGCCAGCGATTGAACGCTCGCGGTTTGGGCCGTACTTGAGGTCAACGGTAAGGGTCTTACCTACCTCGGCGTCCTTTACCTCGAAGCTGGCAATGTAACCCTCTGACTTGAGGATCTCTGCGATGGTCAGCTTCAGCTTGCTCGAAGGCAGGCTGATCTGCTCGTGGTACGCAGAGTTGGCATTGCGCAGTCGGGTCAGGAAGTCTGCGACCGGATCTGTCATTGTCATATTGTGTTGCGCCTTCCTCGGGCGGTTTCCAGTCCGCTTACAGGCGGCTGGACCTTTCCGATGATTAGTTGGTCTTGAATGGGAAGCCAAGCGCTACAAGTAGCGCCTTGCCTTCTTCGTTGTTCTTTGCAGTGGTAACAACAGTGATGTCCATACCGCGTGGGCGGTCGACTGCATCCTGGTTGATCTCGTGGAACATGGTCTGCTCGGTTAGACCGAAGGTGTAGTTACCTGCACCGTCGAACTGGTTGCCGTTTAGACCACGGAAGTCACGGATACGAGGAAGCGCTAGCGACAGTAGTCGGTCTAGGAACTCCCACATTCGGTCGCCACGTAGGGTTACGTGAGCACCGATGGCCTGGCCTTCGCGAAGCTTGAACTGGGCGATCGACTTGCGAGCCTTGTTAACCTGTGGCTTCTGACCGGTGATAGCGGTTAGGTCCTTGATTGCTAGCTCGATGAGCTTGCCATCCTTGGCGGCCTCGCCGACACCCATGTTTACAACAATCTTGGTCAGGTTAGGAACCTGGTGAGGGTTTGCAAAGCCGAACTCTTCGGTTAGCTTGGCAATGATCTCTGCGCGGTACTTGGCCTTTAGACGAGGCAGAGCCTTGCCAGCCTCAACCGGAGCGGCAGCCTTTGCCGGAGCCTTCTTAGCAGCAGCCTTGGCCGGTGCCTTGGTGGTTGCGTCGGTCATTAGATGTCCTTACCTGACTTCTTCGCAACGCGAACACGAACGGTCTTGGTCTCGCCATTCTTAGTGACGGTCTCAAGGCGTACGCCGATGCGAGTGGCCTGCTTGGTCTCTGGGTCTACCAGAGCAACATTCGAGATGTGGATTGGGGCTTCCATGGTCTGGATGCCGCCAGTCTTGGTGCCGCGGTCGGTCTGACCAGCCTTGACGTGCTTGGTAACCATGTTGATGCCCTCGACGATTACGCGATTAGTCTCGCGGTTTACGTCTAGAACACGTCCCTGCTTACCCTTGTCTCCGCCAAGAGCCTGCTTGCGGCCGGTGATGACGACTACTAGGTCGCCCTTCTTGATGCTAGCCATGATTAAATAACCTCCGGTGCGAGCGAGATAATCTTCATGAACTTCTTGTCGCGTAGCTCACGGCCAACTGGACCGAAGATACGAGTGCCCTTAGGCTCTCCGTCGTTCTTGATGATTACTGCTGCGTTCTCGTCGAACTTGATGTACGAGCCATCTGGGCGACGTACTTCTTTCTTGGTACGAACGACCACAGCCTTGACTACATCACCCTTCTTGACGTTGCCGCCAGGGATGGCGTCTTTGACCGAGGCGACAATGATGTCACCCAGACCCGCATAACGACGGCGTGAGCCACCGAGAACACGGATGGTCAACAGCTCCTTGGCGCCGGTGTTGTCGGCAACCTTGAGTCTGGACTCCTGCTGAATCACTTTTACTCCTTATTGAGGGGTAGTGCTGCTTTCACAGCTCCCTGGGGTTTACTTTGCGCGCTCGATAACTTCTACTAGGCGCCAGTTCTTGGTTGCCGATAGTGGACGGGTCTCTGCGATCAGGACCAAGTCACCGATACCGGCGGTGTTTAGCTCGTCGTGAGCCTTGACCTTGGTGGTGCGGCGGATAACCTTGCCGTAAAGCGGGTGCTTTACGCGGTCTTCTACCTCAACCACGATGGTCTTGTTCATCTTGTCGCTAACTACGTAGCCACGACGAGTCTTGCGGTCTCCGCGTTCCTCGACCTTAGCTGGAGTTGCGGCCTTAGTTGCCTCAGCCATTGTTATGCCTCCTCAGCAGGTGCCGCGGCAGCTGCCTTCTTTGCCTTTGGAGCAGCAACAACAGCAGGTGCAGCAACTGCACGGATACCTAGTTCGCGCTCACGAATGATGGTGTAGATACGAGCGATGTCGCGCTTTACAGCACGAAGACGTCCGTGGCTCTCTAGCTGGCCGGTTGCGCTCTGAAAACGCAGGTTGAAAAGTTCTTCCTTAGCCTTCTTCAGCTCCTCGATTAGGACCGAGTCCTCAATCTTGTCCAGCTCATCTGGGGTTAGGTTCTTTGAACCGATCGCCATTATGCGTCACCTTCTTCACGCTTGATGATGCGTGCCTTTAGAGGCAGCTTGTGGATCGCACGAGTCATAGCTTCGCGTGCGATGGTCTCGTTTACACCGGCGAGTTCGAATAGAACGCGACCTGGCTTGACGTTAGCCACCCAGTACTCAACGTGACCCTTACCGGAACCCATGCGGGTTTCAGCTGGCTTCTTGGTTAGCGGACGGTCTGGGTAGATGTTGATCCAAACCTTTCCACCACGCTTGATGTGACGAGTCATTGCGATACGAGCAGCCTCGATCTGACGGTTGGTCACGTAAGCAGGGGTTAGTGCCTGGATACCGTACTCACCAAAGCTGACCTTGGTGCCACCGGTAGCGGCGCCCGTACGAGACGGGTGGTGCTGCTTGCGGTGCTTTACACGACGTGGAATCAACATGGGTTATGCCTGTGCTTCCTGAGCTACCGGCGCAGCTGCCTCGACTGCAGGAGCAGCTGGGGCAGAGTTACGACGTGGGCGCTCGTTGCGGTCGCCGCGTACAGGCTTTGCGTTTGCCTGCTCGCGAGCGAGCTCCTTGTTGGTGATGTCACCCTTGTAGATCCAAACCTTTACGCCGATGCGACCGAAAACGGTCTTGGCCTCGTAGAAGCCGTAGTCGATGTTGGCACGGAGGGTGTGAAGTGGAACGCGACCTTCGCGGTAGAACTCGGTGCGGCTCATTTCAGCGCCACCAAGACGACCCGAGCACTGAACTCGAATACCCTTGGCGCCCTGGCGAGTTGCGCCCTGCATTCCCTTACGCATTGCGCGACGGAAAGCAACACGAGCGTTTAGCTGCTCTGCGATGCCCTGTGCAACCAACTGTGCGTCCATCTCTGGGTTCTTGACCTCAAGGATGTTCAGCTGGATCTGCTTTGCAGTCAGCTTCTCTAGGTCTGCACGGATTGCCTCAGCCTCTGCACCACGGCGTCCGATGACCAAACCTGGGCGAGCGGTGTGGATGTCGACGCGCACACGGTCACGGGTACGTTCGATCTCTACACGGCTAACACCGGCGCGGTCTAGACGGGTGGTTAGTAGGTGACGAATCTTGATGTCCTCGGTTACGTAGTCGCGGTAACGCTGACCTACCTTGGTCGAGTCAGCGAACCAACGCGACTTGTGGTCGGTGGTTACACCAAGTCGAAAACCGTAAGGGTTTACCTTTTGACCCATTACTTGTTCCTCGCCTTCGGAGCGCTCTTTACGAGCTCATCTGGAGTAGCAACCACAACGGTGATGTGGCTGGTGCGCTTAAGGATCTTGAATGCACGACCCTGAGCACGTGGCATGAAGCGCTTGAGGGTAGTGCCCTCGTCAACGAATGCTGCCGAAACAACTAGGTCCTCGGCGTCGTAAGCGGTGTTGCTTGCGTCGGCCTTGACTGCGAGGTTTGCGACCGCAGCCTGAACTAGCTTGAAGATTGGCTCGCTGGCAGCCTGAGGTGCGAACTTCAGGATGGCCATAGCCTCGGTTGCCTGCTTTCCGCGGATCAGGTTGACGACGCGGCGAGCCTTTTGTGGGGTGACGCGGATGTGCTTAACTTTCGCTAATGCTTCCATGGTCTTTCCTTTCTGGTCTCAGAACCACCGCTTACTTGCGGCGGCCCTTCTTGTCGTCCTTCACGTGACCACGGAAGGTGCGGGTTGGAGAGAATTCACCAAGCTTGTGACCAACTAGGGTCTCAGTGATGAATACAGGGATGTGCTTACGACCGTCGTGCACTGCGATGGTGTGACCCAACATAGCTGGGATGATCATCGAGCGGCGCGACCAGGTCTTGATCACGTTCTTGGTACCGGCTTCGTTCTGCTTAACAACCTTCTGTAGCAGGTGGTTGTCAACGAACGGGCCCTTCTTAAGACTGCGTGGCATGTTTCTTCAGACTCCTATTAGCGGTTCTTGCCGTTTGGACGACGACGAACAATGAGCTTGTCGCTTGGCAGGTTTGGCTTACGGGTACGACCCTCAGCCTGACCCCATGGGGTAACTGGGTGACGGCCACCAGAGGTACGACCTTCACCACCACCGTGTGGGTGGTCAACAGGGTTCATAGCAACACCACGAACGGTTGGGCGGACGCCCTTCCAGCGCATGCGGCCAGCCTTACCCCAGTTGATGTTCGACTGCTCAGCGTTACCAACTTCACCAACGGTGGCGCGGCAACGTGCATCGACGTTACGGATTTCGCCCGATGGCAAACGAAGCTGCGCGTACGCGCCATCCTTTGCAACTAGACGGATACTTGCACCGGCCGAACGGCCCATCTTTGCACCAGCGCCTGGCTTCAGCTCGATCGCGTGAACAACGGTACCCACTGGGATGTTCTTTAGTGGAAGTGCGTTGCCCGGCTTGATGTCTGCCGAAGGGCCCTGCTCAATTGGGTCGCCCTGCTTGAGCTTGTTTGGAGCAATAATGTAACGCTTTTCGCCATCTGCGTAGTGCAGAAGGGCGATGCGAGCGGTACGGTTCGGGTCGTACTCGATGTGAGCGACTACTGCTGGGATTCCGTCTTTGTCATTGCGCTTGAAGTCAATAACGCGGTACTGGCGCTTGTGGCCACCACCGATGTGACGAGTGGTAACACGGCCAGCAGCGTTACGGCCACCGGTCTTGCTAAGTGGGCGCAGCAACGACTTTTCTGGAGTCGAGCGGGTGATCTCTGCAAAGTCAGAGACCGACGAGCCACGACGACCTGGGGTCGTTGGCTTGTACTTACGAATTGCCATTTTGTGAGTTCCTCTTTGCCTTAGCCGTTAACCAACGTTGGTGAAGATGTCGATAGTGCCGGACTTTAGGGTGACGATTGCGCGCTTGGTGTCCTTGCGCTTGCCCAATCCAAACTTGGTGCGGCGAGTCTTGCCCACACGGTTCAGAGTGTTGATGCTTGCGACCTCGACCTTGAAGATGTGCTCGATAGCCTGCTTGATTTCGGTCTTGTTCGATCGAGGGTCTACCTCGAAGGTGTACTTGCCCGAGTCAATTAGCGCGTAGCTCTTCTCAGAGACGATTGGCTTGATGATGACGTCGCGTGGGTCCTTGTTGATTGCAGCCACGATTATGCCTCCTGGTTAGCTTCAGCCTCGGTTGCAACAGCCTTAGCCGATACACCCTTTGCTGGGCCAGCGATGAATGCGTCCATTGCCGACTTGGTGAAAACCACGTCGTCGGCTAGTAGAACGTCGTATGCGTTTAGCTGGTCAACAGGCAGAACGTGAACGTTCAGCAGGTTGCGCAGGCTTAGGTAGCTGACCTCGTCGGTGCGGTCTAGAACAACTAGAACGTGCTTCTTCGAGGTGAACTGAGCTAGGTAACCAGCTGCTGCCTTGGTAGAAGGAGTTGCACCAAGTGCGAACTCTGCTACTACGTGTAGACGGCCGTTACGTGCGCGGTCGCTTAGAGCGCCCTTAAGTGCTGCAGCGATCATCTTCTTTGGGGTGCGCTGCTCGTAAGTACGAGGTACTGGACCGTGAGCAACACCACCGCCACGCATCTGTGGAGCACGGAGGCTACCCTGACGAGCGCGACCGGTTCCCTTCTGCTTGAAAGGCTTCTTACCGGTACCGGAAACTGCCGAGTGGTTCTTGGTCGACTGGGTGCCCTGACGAGCAGCAGCCAACTGTGCAACAACTACCTGGTGGATAAGTGGGATGTTGGTTTGAACATCGAACAGGCTTGCAGGAAGCTCAACCGAGCCGGCCTTCTTGCCCTTGATGTCGACAACGTCTACTGAAGCGTTAGTCATGAGAATTACGCTCCCTTCTTGACTGCATTGCGGACGAATACTAGCGAGCCCTTAGCACCTGGTACGGCGCCCTTGATTAGCAGCAAGCCGCGCTCGGCGTCTACTGCGTGCAGGGTTAGGTTCAAAGTGGTTACGCGATCGGTACCCATGCGTCCAGCCATACGGGTTCCCTTGAAAACGCGTCCTGGAGTGGTGGTTGCACCAATCGAACCAGGCTTACGGTGGTTGCGGTGAGCACCGTGCGATGCACCTACACCAGAGAAGCCGTGGCGCTTCATGTGACCTGCGAAGCCCTTACCCTTGCTGGTACCGACTACGTCGATCTTTGCGCCAACCTCTAGGACCTCAACACCAAGCTCCTGGCCAACCTCGTAGGTTGCGGCATCTTCGGTGCGGATCTCGGTTAGGTGACGGCGAGGGGTAATGCCTGCCTTGGCAAAGTGTCCAGCAGCTGGCTGGTTTACCTTGCGTGGGTCGATCGAGCCGTATGCAACCTGAATGGCGCTGTAGCCATCGGTGTCTACGGTCTTGACCTGGGTAACAATGTTGGATCCGGCTTCAACAACGGTGACCGGAATCATGCGGTTGTTTTCGTCCCATACCTGGGTCATGCCAAGCTTCTTGCCTAGCAGGCCCTTTACGTTTGCGTTCTGTGCAGTCATTTTCGATCCTTAGAGCTTGATCTCGATGTTGACGTCTGCAGGAAGGTCGAGACGCATCAACGAGTCAACTGCCTTAGGAGTTGGGTCGATGATGTCGATAACACGCTTGTGGGTGCGCATCTCGAAGTGCTCGCGGCTGTCCTTGTACTTGTGAGGGGAACGGATTACACAAACCACGTTCTTCTCGGTAGGTAGAGGCACTGGGCCAACTACGGTCGCACCGGCACGGGTAACCGTGTCCACGATCTTGCGAGCCGAAGTGTCAATGACCTCGTGGTCATACGACTTAAGTCGAATGCGGATTTTCTGGGCCGCCATCTTGACTCTCTTTCGTTCACACCCTTGGCCAAATGGCCGCGGGACGCTTTAGTAGCACTACTTCTGTTGCACCACTGTTTATCTGTCAAATCCGCCGGAATGCCTAGGTTTTGAGGCCTTGGCAGGAACCCGGTGGGGTACTGCTTTACCCACCCACGCTGTCGGGCGTGTCGCATAAACGGCACGGGATCCGACATTGAATCGATGGTTACATTTTTGGTTCTTGCTGCGGCCGGACCAGCTATTTACAGCTGTTCACATTGCCTACAGTGACGCGCGCGAGAGCACGCAGATTTACGAACTTGTCTATCCTGCCACACTCGGGCGTGTCATTGCAAGTTTTTGTTACCCGAATTAGTAAAGTTCTTTTTCTTTTGGCCGCTGGGGTTTTTGGGTCCCGAGTGGCGTACACGGAGTCGGGTGTGTCGTGGTGGGCTATCGCAACAGGTTCAACAACGACGATTCCATTCGAGATTCGAAATACTGCTGCGCCTCGGTCGAAATATGCGTTCCCTGCGCATAGATGATTCGACCTGCGATTACAGCTGGGCATTTTGGGTTCTGGCAAAACCAATCGGTCAGGCGCAGATAGCCGAAGCCTAGTTTCTTTGCTCTAGCAGAAACCTTGATCGCCAAGTCAGTGGCTCCCACTGAATCCGAGGTTGCAAAGCAGTTCTGTGCCGATTTTGCGTTGTTACCCAGACAATCCAAGACCGCTCCCCTTGGCTTTGGGGTATCCCCCAGAATCACCACTTTGGTAGTGGGAGTTCCCAAGAGGGGCATGGCGCGAAGCGTTGCATCCAAGTTGGTGGACTGAATCCCGCTGTATCCGGCTGCAATAACTACCGCCGGGTTTTCTGAAGCGATTTTTCCTGCCAACCAGGTGTTATGGGTCTGGCATTGCCAATACGGCCCGGCCCTGCCAGCAAGTTTTGGCACACCCAGCAAAAATGGGCAACTGCTCATGGTGCGCGTCACCAATCGGTAGTGGTGATTCAATGCAAAGTCGTTCAACGCGACGAACCACTGTGCCGCGTGCGAATCTCCAACAAGCCAGATCGCTTTGCTGGACTTCAAATCACCGAACACACAGGCCTGAGTAGGTATTGCCAGCCCCTGATTGCTGTGGCAACCATCGATATAAATCTGCGATCGGTTGGTGACCGAACCTAGACGACGCATCTGCTCTGGGGTAAGAGCCTTCACCGAATAGGCGGCCCGCAGATTGGACTGGAATTGGGCATCGTTCATTGGGTATTGATAAACCACATCGATGGACGGACTCGGCGATGAATTCGCCGGTTGCCTCTGCGCTGGGCGATTAAGCAGAAAGCCTGCCAGGACCATGAGCGTGGCGGTTACGAACGCAAAAACGAAAATCCCCCGAGCCTGAGCCCGGGGGATTTTCATGAATCTAGAAGTAAGAAGACTTACTTGTTGATCTTGGTAACGGTACCGGCACCTACGGTGCGGCCACCCTCACGGATTGCGAAACGCAGTCCCTCTTCCA
>CAIYOE010000033.1 GCA_903927775.1 uncultured Micrococcales bacterium
ACCTGGCCTGGGGCGAAAACAAGCTCCTGGTTGGCTCACTGGTGGAGGTGTTGGTGGCGAACGACGAAGGTCGTAAAGACGCCGCCACTAACCGCAAGAGCGGCCGCGATCAGACCAATCGCCTGGTGCACTTTGAGGTTCCAGAGGGCGCAGAAGTTCCGCGCCCTGGCGACATGGTCACCGTGCGCGTAACCGAGGCGAAGCCTTACTTCTTGTTGGCCGACACTGGCGCCGGCTTGCCGTATTCCGTTCGACGAACCGCCGCAGGAGACGCCTGGGATCGCGCTCAAGCCGCAAGTTGCGGACTCCCGGCTCCTGAAGCACTCAGTAGCGGCAAAGTTGCCCTGAGTCTGTCGCTTCGCAAACCAAATGCCTAAGACACCCTTGATTGCCGTGGTCGGGCCAACCGGAACCGGCAAGTCTGACCTTGCAATTTTCCTCGCCCAGCAGATTCATGCCGCAGGTGGCAAATCAGAAATCATCAACTGCGATGCAATGCAGTTTTACCGTGGCATGGATATTGGCACAGCCAAACTGCCCGTTGGTGACCGCGGAGGAATAACCCACCACCTCATTGACCACCTTGAAATCATCGATGAATCCACCGCAGCTGATTATCAAGCGGTCGCGAGGCCATTGATAGAAGACCTGCAGGCAAGGGGAGTGGTTCCCATCATGGTTGGTGGATCCATGTTGTACATCGCTGCGGTTTTGAACGATTTCGAGTTCCCGGGCACCGACCCCGAGCTTAGGGCCGAGTTGGAGTCGCAACTGGAACAGTTGGGAGCTCTGGCGATGCACCGGAGACTTGCCGAAATCGATCCGGTAGCCGCCAGCAGAATCATTCCCCAAAACGGCAGAAGAAGCGTTCGAGCCATCGAGATTGTCACCATGACCGGAAGGCCCTTTGCTGCCGCGCTGCCAGAGGTTCCAGTGGAATGGCAGCCATCGCTGCAAATTGGCCTGAACGGACCACGCGAGGATTTGGTGCACCGGTTGGAGCTTCGAGTGGAGCGCATGTGGGCCCAAGGTTTAGTGCAAGAGGTCCAAGGGTTGATTGACCAGGGGCTCCGCGATGCAAAAACTGCCAAGCGTGCCATCGGCTACGCTCAGGCACTGGCTCAACTCGACGGCGAGATGACCCAACAAGAGGCGGTCGCAGATACGGTTCGTCTGACTCAAAAGTATGCGAGGCGCCAAATGAGTTGGTTCAGGCGAGACCAGCGAATCAACTGGTTGGATTATCAATCGCCCGCAAAGCAAGAGCATGCGCTTGCGCTGGTTCAAAAACTCCTGGAAAGTTAGGCTTAGTTCATGACCAACAGCATCGCGTTCACCAAGGGGCACGGCACGGGAAACGACTTTGTGCTCTATCTGGACCTCGATGGAACGCGCCAGCTCACCTCCGCGGCAATTGCCCGAATTTGCGATCGCCACTTTGGCGTTGGCGCCGACGGCGTGATCCGAGTGGTTCGCTCGGTTCAGTTTGATGCAGGGGAGAGCATTTTGCAGCAGGAGCCTGAGGCCGAGTGGTTTATGGACTACTCAAACTCCGATGGCTCGGTAGCCGAGATGTGTGGCAATGGTGTTC
>CAIYOE010000034.1 GCA_903927775.1 uncultured Micrococcales bacterium
CAGCTCGGCCAAGGTAACTATGATTCGGCAATCAACGACTTGACCGAGTCGCTAAATATCGCCAAATACCTATCGTTCGGCAAGATGATCGCCGATACGATGGCCGAGCTGACCTGGGCGTATATCTGTGCTGGTCAATTGGAGTTGGCCTCCAAATATCTTGCCGAGTCCCGTGTGATTCACCAAGAAGCCAAAGGTGTTGCTGGATTGGCCGAGTGCGACTACCTTGCGGGTTGTATTGCGGTCAAGAACGAAGAATATGCAGAGGCGATTGAGTTGTTCGGGGCAGCTCGAAGTGGTTTTCGCACCAAAAACAACAAGAAGCGCGTCTTCGATTGTGATTTCAACATCGCTAAAACTTGGACTCACCTAGACCCGATCAAGGCTGCCGCGGCATTTGACTCTGCTCTCAAGCAGGCAACCGACTTCAAGCTCCTGATCGACGACCACACCATTTATCTGCTTCAGGCCCAGAACTTTGTAGACCTTACCTGGACCGACTCCGCGCTGGCGGCGCTGGCAAACATCGATGTGGACTTGCTACCAGACCGGGGATGCAAAGCCCAGATGGTGTTGCTCAAGGCGCAGGTTTATCTTTACCAGCGCAACTTCTCGGGTGCTATCGATGAATTGCAGTTTGTCCTTGGAACCAATGCTTTGCCCGCAAACAAAGAGACGCTACTGAAAGCCAAGGAGACCTTGGGGCGCGCCTACTTTGGCGAGCAGCAGTACCAGAGTGCCATTGATGCGCTTACGCCGGTGCTCCTTGAATACACGCTGGCCGACTCGCAATTTGAGGCCAAGCTGGTAGCCGAGATAATCCAGGAAGCCAAGCACGGATTGGAAACTCAGCAGTTGGCTAACCAGCCACAACTTTGGGAAGAAGAAGGCCTCTAGCTTTGGTTCGATAAAACAAAAAAGTGGGAACCCAATCGGGTTCCCACTTTTTACTTTGTTAGTTATTAGCCAAACAGGTCTGGAATCGTGCTCTGGTACTGTGCACGCAGGTCTGCCAGGTTGAAGTCCGCGATGTCCTTGATAGCAAGCTGAGCATCCACTCCGCGGCCATCGGTGACACCGATTCGCAACACCGGAATGCCTCGGGCTTCGCACAATCCAACAAACTTTACGTCGTCTTCGCGGCCAACCGAAACCAAAACGCGCCCGGTGGATTCGCTGAACAGTGCAGCGGTGGCATCTACGCCATCGCGCTCCATGATCTCGCCAATCCAGATGCGAGCTCCAACGCCAAAGCGCAGAGTGCTCTCGACTACGGCCTGGGCCAAACCGGCCTCGGAAAGGTCGTGTGCCGAAGCCAGCAATCCCTGAAGGCTTGCGCCGTGCAGCAGATCCGCCAAAGCCTTTTCGCCGGCTAGGTCTACCACCGGTGGCTTACCGCCAAGGTGGTCGTGGATAACCTCGGACCACACCGAACCGTCGAGTTCGTCGCGCGTGATTCCAAGAAGGTAGATGTTGTGACCTTCGTCTTGCCAACCGGCAGGAACGCGGCGAGCCACGTCATCGATGACACCGAGCACACCAACCACAGGGGTTGGGTGAATGGCTACATCGCCGGTCTGGTTGTAGAAGGAAACGTTTCCGCCAGTGACTGGGATTCCCAGAGCCAAACAGCCGTCTGCAAGGCCTGCGGTTGCCTGTTTGAACTGCCACATCACCTCTGGGTTCTCTGGCGAACCAAAGTTGAGGCAGTTGGTGACAGCAAGTGGAGCGGCACCGCTGGTGGCTACGTTTCGGTAAGCCTCGGCAAGCGCCAACTGCGCACCGGCGTATGGGTCAAGTTGACCGTAGCGACCGTTGGCATCGGTGGCGATTGCCACACCAAGCCCCGAGTCCTCAGATACGCGAACCATGCCCGAGTCGTCTGGCATGGCTAGCGCGGTGTTACCACCAACGTAGTGGTCGTACTGGTCGGTGATCCAGGACTTGCTGGCCTGGTTCGGGCTGGTTACAACCTGAACCAACTGGGCAGCTAGCTCGGTGGCGTTGTCGTTGGCGCGTGCCAATCCGGCGGCCACAACGCTGTTGGCGTTTAGGGCGTCGATCCAGTTTGGGTAAGCAACCGGACGCTCGTAAACTGGGCCGTCGTGTGCAACGGTACGTGGTGGAACGTTCACGATTTCTTCGTCGCCCCAGTTGATGTAAAGACGTGGTTCGTCGATTACCTCGCCAAGAACCGAGTACTCAACCTCCCACTTGTCTACGATCGCCTTGAAAGCCTTGAGGTCCTTTGGTGGCACGATCGCCATCATGCGCTCTTGCGACTCCGACATCAGAATCTCTTCTGGCGTCAACGACTCATCGCGCTTTAGAACATCCTTGAGCTGAACGCGCATACCGGCGTTACCGTTCGAGGCAAGCTCGCTGGTGGC
>CAIYOE010000035.1 GCA_903927775.1 uncultured Micrococcales bacterium
CAAGGCGAACAAAATCACACCCAACGTTTGGTCAACCGGCACTATCAGTCGCAGCGCGGCGGCCATGGATGCCAGGTCGGCAGCGATGTTCACGGTGTTGGCGAATGCCACCAACAGAACGGCCAGCACCAACACCCATCGCGGCATTCTGGCTTTGATGATTGCGGCCAAACCCTTGCCGGTCACCAGCGCCAGGCGGGCACAGGCCTCCTGCGTGGCAAAAGCAAGCGGTAGCAAAAGTGGAGCGGCCCAGAGCATTCCGTAGCCAACCTGCGCTCCGGCCTGAGAGTAAGTGCCGATACCCGATGGGTCGTCATCGGCTGCGCCGGTCACGATTCCCGGGCCGAGTCGGCTGAAATACCCCGACGAACGAATGCTTGACCTAGCGGAGTGATGCTCGCCGCGTCCGGCTATGTTTTTGAGCCTGGCCATTTTGTCCCCGTTAAAAGTGCGTTGGTTAGTGAGCTAGAAAAGCGTGGGTGTTTCTGTTCTCATGCCGCGCATGGCGTCGTAGTCCAAGACTAAGCACTCGATACCGCGGTCGGTAGCCAAAGTTCTGGCCTGCGGCTTAATCTCTTGCGCGGCAAAGATGCCTCGAACCGGCGCCAAAATCGGGTCGCGATTCAGTAGCTCCAGGTAGCGGGTCAGCTGCTCCACTCCATCGATGTCGCCTCGTCGCTTTAGTTCAATGGCCACGGTTCCGCCCTGCGGGTGCTTGGCCAGAATATCCACGGGACCGATGTCGGTGAAGAACTCGCGGCGGATTAGCTCCAGACCCTCGCCGGCGAGCGCCAACTGCTCTGCTAGCAGCTCCTGCAGGTGGGCTTCCACTCCATCTTTGATCAGGCCGGGGTCATCGCCCAGGTGGTGTTCCAATTCATCGATGATTTCAAACACGTTGATCTGCAGCATGTCGGCTGTCTTGGCTTGCTGAACCGACCAAATTTCCACTACACCCAGTTCGGCTGCTTCTGGGCTGGCCGGGTTGCGGTCGATAGTGCAGGGCGGGTTCATCCAGTTGAGCGGCTTGTAGCTTCCGCTGTCCGAGTGCACCAGAATGCTGCCGTCGTTTTTGAGCATGAGCAGGCGTTTGGCGCGCGGCAGGTGAGCGGTAAGCCGGCCGGCATAATCCACCGAGCAGTCGGCAATAACTAGGCGCATTACTTTCCTTGGGCCTTGAGCAGTTTGGACTCCAGGGCTGCAACCTTGTCGAGCAGGTCACCGATGGCCGAGTCTTGCTCATCCAGGTGTTTCTGAATCTCTTTGGCGTCGTGCAAAATCGCATCGGCGTCGTTGTAGGTGGCAATAGCACGGGCATCGGCGGCTTTGGCCTGCACGTTTTGACCCACGATGATGATCGGCAGCAGAACCAACTGAAGGAAGGTCTGTGCCACCCAGGCAATGATGGTCACGGTGTTTCCACTTGCCAAAGCTCCTGGCAGGCTAACCAAGGCGAGGATGCAAAAGGCGTAGGCGGCCCACATGGTTCCCACCCGATTGGTGATTCCAACACCCAGTTTGTTGTTGAAA
>CAIYOE010000036.1 GCA_903927775.1 uncultured Micrococcales bacterium
GCAAAGACAACACGGCTGATTCCAGCAGCGATGAGCGCCTGCGCACATGGACCCGTGCGTCCCGTGTGGTTACACGGTTCCAAAGTAACAACCGCGGTAGCGCCATCAGGGATCACAGCGAGCTGGGCCAGGGCAACGACCTCGGCGTGCGGAGTTCCGGCACCCATGTGCCAGCCCTCGGCAATGATGTTCAAGTTGCGGTCTAGGATTACCGCACCAACCTGAGGGTTGACTCCAGTGGCTGGGCCCAGCAACGCCAAATCCAAGGCGCGCTGCATAGCTGCCTCATACATCGTGGTGTCTGTCATCCCGGTTCCTTGTTCACTCGAACAAGCGCGTCGGGGTAGGGCAAGCCAAGGTACGGCTACGCC
Organism: uncultured Micrococcales bacterium; assembly: GCA_903927775.1. Classification (GTDB taxonomy): domain Bacteria; phylum Actinomycetota; class Actinomycetes; order Actinomycetales; family Microbacteriaceae; genus Rhodoluna. The sequence continues at coordinate 372 of CAIYOE010000036.1, forward strand.
AAGGCAAGTTTCGCCAAAAACACGAAACTCACCGTTCTTCTCCCATCCGGACTTTAACCGTCGGTTCTGGAGTTTCACCAGATCAACCGTGGCTTCGTTTGCTAGTCGGTTTCTAGTTTCCTAGAATCCAACATCGATGCCCCGGGTCGCGGACTATAACCGCCGGCTCAGATTTTCACTGACCCCGAAGAACTTGTTTGTTGCTTTTACATCCTTACAGAAAACAATCTGCTACTGCAAAGCATTCCATGAACGGGAGTTGAACCTATTGGGCCTTGACAAACCCAACCCGGTCATAAACGGTGGCGAGAGTCTGCTCGGCTAGCTCGTTTGCCTGGGCGGCACCCTTGGCAAGCAGGCGGTCCAGCTCGGCAGGGTCGCTCAGCAACTCCTCGGCGCGGTTGCGAATCGGCGCGATGTGAGCCACCAGGGCCTCGGCAAGTTCACCCTTGAGGGCTCCGTAGCCGGCTCCGGCAAAGTTGTCTTCTAGCTGCGCAATACTCATGCCGCTGATCAGGCTGTAAATACCCAGCAGGTTACTGACACCGGGCTTGTTCTCGCGGTCAAAGCGAATCGAACCCTCGGCGTCGGTTACAGCACTCTTGACCTTTTTGGTTATCACGTTGTCGGCATCCATGAGGTTGATCAGACCCTTTGGGTCGGCAGCACTCTTAGACATCTTGGCCTCTGGCACCTGAAGATCGTAAATCTTGGCGGTTTCCTTAACGATGTGAGCCTCTGGAATCACAAAAGTGTTGCCAAAACGACTGTTGAATCGGTTAGCCAAATCGCGGGTCAGCTCCAGGTGTTGGCGCTGGTCTTCGCCCACCGGCACAGCCTTTGGTTGGTAGAGCAAAATGTCTGCGGCCTGCAGAATCGGGTAGGTGAACAAGCCAACCGAAGCCGAGTCCACGCCGTTTTTCTGGCTCTTGTCCTTGAACTGAGTCATGCGGCCCGCTTCGCCCATGCCGGTGATGGTGTTCAAAACCCATGCCAACTGGGCGTGAGCCGGCACATGACTCTGAATGAAAAGGGCGCTCTTGTTTTCATCGATGCCCGCGGCCAAATACTGAGCGGCGGTCCGGCGCGTGTTCGCCCTAAGTTCGGCCGGGTCTTGCGGAACCGTGATGGCGTGTAGGTCCACCACACAGTAATAGGCGTTGAAGTCATCTTGCATCTTGGTCCAGTTGACCAGTGCGCCCAGGTAGTTGCCAAGGTGCAGCGAACCAGCCGAAGGCTGCATTCCAGAGAGCAGGTTCGGCTTGCCGTTGGCTGCCTGGTAAACAGGTGCTTTGTCGTTCATTCGAATAATCCTAGAAGTTGTATTCCACAACCACAGGGGAGTGGTCGGTAAAACGGGTGTCGTAGCTGGCGGCGCGGTCCACGCGGTAATTGCTGGCGCGTTCGGCCAACTTTGGGGTGGCTAGCTGGTAATCAATACGCCAACCCGCGTCGGTATCAAAAGCCTGCCCGCGGAACGACCACCAAGTGTATGGGCCTGCCACACCCGGGTGGGCATCGCGGCCAAGGTCGCGCCATCCCTGCTTGTGCATAAAGCCATCAAAGTAGGCACGTTCCTGCGGCAGGAAGCCGGCGTTCTTGACGTTGCCCTTCCAGTTTTTGATGTCCAGTTCGGTGTGGCCAACGTTTAGGTCTCCCAAAACAACCACGTTCTCGCGAGTAGCCAAAAGCTCGGCCATTCTTGCGGTCATGGCCTCCAGGAACTTGTACTTCTCTACCTGCTTTGGGGTGTCTACCTCGCCGCTGTGCACGTAGGTGCTCACCACGGTCAGGCGCTCACCGTTCACGTCGAACTCGGCCTCCAGCCAGCGTCCTGCACTGTCAAAGTCTTCTGGGCCAAGCACCGATGAATGAGCCAGCGATGGCTGCGAACTGACTACGGCAACTCCGGCACGCCCTTTGGCGCTCGCCGGATCATGCAAAATGTGCCACTGGCCAGATGGGCTCAGGTGGTTTACCTCGCCGAACAGGGCTTCTAGGTCTGCGTCGCTGGCGCGCACCTCCTGTAGGCAGAGGATATCCGGCTTGGATTCGGCCAGCCAATCGGCCATTCCCTTTCGAAAAGCAGCGCGAACGCCATTGACATTCAGGGTTACTACTTTGAGGGGTGCATTAGCCATGTTCCAAGTTTAAGCGGTGGCTAGAATTCAAATGTGGCGAAGCAGTTATTGGTGGGTGCCGGAGTCGGCAGCGGCATTGCTACGGCGCCGGCTTTTGTGCTGCCGAACGTTCACCAAAGTTTGGGTTTGGCCAGCGGGGTTACCGGCCGCCCTCGCATCCACTCCATAGAGGTGGCTCTAAACACCGTTGCCGACGAGCTAGATAAAAGCGCCCAGGCTCACGAATCGGCCGATGTCCTTTTTGCGCTCTCTGCTATTTTGCGCGACCCGGTTCTTCTGGAAACCATCAAGGCATTCTTGGCCGAGGGCTCGGGTGCCGAGCGCGGGATACGAGGCGCATTCAATAGTTTTGCCCGGAAACTGGAGAAGGCCGGCGGGTATTTTGCCGAGCGCAGCCAGGACCTAACCGCACTGAGCGCCAGGGTCATCGATGAACTCTCCGGCGCTAAAAGCGACCCCGATTTTCCGGACGAACCCTTTGTTCTGGTCGCGGCAGAACTGTCGCCCCTGCTTGCCTCGACTCTGAAAAAGACCAAGGTGGTTGGAATCCTCACTGAACGAGGTTCGGCAACCTCGCACAGCGCAATCATTGCCCGCGGGGCCAATCTTCCCACTGTGATGGGTGCGGTTGGGATCCAAAACATTTTGAACGGCGATCTAATCTTGCTGGATGCCACCAGCGGCCAGGTTTTTATTGCACCAACAGCCGAGGAGATTCGACACTATTCAGAGGCCGCCTACCCCAGCACCTCAATAATGCTGACAATCCCAGACCCAGACGACATTCCGGTAAAGATCCTTGCAAACCTTGGTTCCAGTTTCGAGGTTCCAACTGCCGTTCGCGCCGGCGCGCAGGGAGTGGGTTTGTATCGAACCGAGTTGTTATACCTGGGTGAAGAAAACCCCCCAACCAAGGATGCTCAAATATTTGAGTACACCAAGTTGCTGGCCGGATTCCAGGGCAAACGAGTTGTGGTGCGCGTGTTGGACATCGATGTGGACAAGCCGCTTCCTTTCCTTAGGCCGGCGGGCCAAGGTCGCTACGCCAACCGCGGGCTTCAGGTTTTGCTGGCGAACCCAGCCGTGTTGCAGACTCAGCTAGAAGCGCTAGCCGCAGCTGCCGAGTATTACCCGGCCACCGAGCTTTGGGTCATGGCCCCTATGGTGCTTGACGAAAAAGAAACCAAGGCATTCGTTAACATGGCTCGGGCTGCCGGTCTTGCCAACGTGGGAATCATGATCGAGGTACCCGAAATCGCAAAGCCGCGAATTTTGAACAAGGTGCTCAAAATGGTTGACTTCCTGAGTATTGGCACCAACGACCTAACCCAATACGTTTTGGGAAAAAATCGTTACGGCTCCACAATGCCGCTAAGCGATGTGCGAAATCACAGGGTTTTGAGTGTTATCGACGCCGTGATTACTGCTGGCAGAGCTGCCGGCAAGCCCGTGGGTATTTGCGGTGAGGCAGCCTCTGACCCTGTCAGCGCCAAAGTGTTTATCGCAATGGGAGTGGATTCTCTTAGTGCGTCGCCTTCGCTGATTCCAGCTTTGGCCAGCGCCATTAGTCTGGCCTAGTTTTGGATCGTCATTCGGCTAGAAACTAGCCGCGAGAGCCTCGTTGTTCACGATTGGGCTGTCCCAGCCACCGTATTCTCCGCCGTAGTGATCAACGATCATTGCCACATCAGCACAGGAGTTGTTCAGCGCGTCTGCGTGCAACTTGGCAAAGTGCATCACCAAAACCTGGCTCTTCATGGTGCGCGTGATTAGCAGAGTCTCAAAACCAGCGGCCTTAAATGCGGCTTCGGCGGCTTGGGCCATGAACTGGTTTGCAAAGTAGCAAAAGTGCTGCACTCGGTGAGTGACACCGAACTGGTCGCCAGCATCCAGTCGTTGCTGAAGCAACAGCTGGTTAGCTGGACCGAAATCGCGCATTCGTAACTCCAAGGTTTGGACTGATTTAAATGTAAACCCGCGAGTTTGGGTAACGAAGAGCCACGCTGTGCAAATGTTCGCAATTCGAACAAAAAAGATGCCGACCCCTAAAGGTCGGCACCCTGCTCGGTAAAGCAAGTCAGCACGCCATGTGCTCAGTCGCATAACCGCGACATCGCGCATGCTCGGTAAAGCAAGCGTTATGCGCGACCGCGCAGAACGGCTAGTTTGCAGTCCATGTGCTCAGTCGCATAACCGCGACATCGCGCATGCTCGGTAAAGCAAGCGTTATGCGCGACCGCGCAGAACGGCTTGCTTTACCTCGGCAATAGCTCGCGTAACCTGAATACCACGAGGGCAAGCCTCGGTGCAGTTGAAGGTGGTGCGGCA
>CAIYOE010000037.1 GCA_903927775.1 uncultured Micrococcales bacterium
CGCTTAGGGATCACGGTGTGCTGATTGTGGGTTCGGGATTCATGACCCACGGCTTGCCATTCCTTCGAGAGTTTCGCATCGATGCACCTGCGCCTGGCTGGTCTACTGAGTTCGACATCTGGGCAAAAGAAGCTCTTGATCGTGGCGATCTAGAGAGCCTGATCAATTACAAGACTCTGGCACCGGGCATGCCTTACGCGCACCCGACGGTAGAGCATTTCACCCCGCTATTTGTGACACTCGGAGCCGCAACCGACATAGAGTCGGCGGTTGCTGAGAAGATTGACGGGTATTGGATGGGATTGTCCAAACGTTCCTTTGAGGTGGTTTAGCGGTTGATGTCGGTTCTTGAAAACAACGATGGAGCTACCCTGAAGCGCCCACACGTTTTCGAAGCCGGTACCGATGTTGCTACTTCGAGGACAATCTTGTTGTTGCACGGCATGGGAGCCGATGAACACGATTTGCTTGGCCTTGGCCGGTTGCTAGACAGCAGCGCCAACCTGCTTTCGCCCAGGGGTATGGTCAAGATCGATGGTCTGAATCGCTTTTTCCTCAGGTTTGCCGATGGCAGTTTCGACGAGGGTGGCCTGGCACACGCAGTCGATGAATTAGCTAAGTTCCTCAAAGCCGCTGCGCAAGAATACAGTTTTGACTTAAACCGGGTTTGGGCAGCGGGGTTCTCAAATGGTTCAAATGCGGCGGTTGCACTTTTGCAGCGCCATCCGGTTCTACTCGAGGGCATATCGGTTTATTCGATCACCAAAGCGTTGGCGGAGCCTATTGGCGAGCCAGGTTTACTTGCGGGTAAACAGGTTTTTATAGCCAACGGCGAGCAGGATCAGCATGCCGGCCTAGCTGTGCCCAGATCATTGGCAGAGCAGCTTAAGCAATTGGGGGCCAGGGTTGAACTGTTGGAGCACCAGGGTGGCCACAACATTGTCATGGAGCACGTTCGCCCGGTCATGCAGTATCTGTCTATTAACTAACTAGCTACCTGCTGGGCCTGCTTGGATTTCCACTGTTTATAAAGTTCTTTTAGATCCCAGGCGTTCTCGGCCATTACGGAGACACCGCGAACTCCGGTTCGTCGGGTTTTCCCCGAAATCAGCACGAGTCGAGTGTTAAACAGAATGTGGCTGCACCGCTGTTGCGCTTCATCGAAGAAAGTGGCGTCGCTGCAACCGCTGCCGTCGTCGAGGCTAATGAAAACCACTCGCTTTCCAGAGCGCATGGGTGGGGTCTGGGTGGCCACTCGAACACCTGCTATCAGCACCTCGGTTTTGTTACGCAAACCCACTAGTTCGCTGGCTTGCACCACACCCATTTCATCGAGCATGGGTCGATAAAGCTCAATCACGTGCTGGCTCACATCTAGCTTTAGAAGCCGTAGTTCGTTCTGCACCTTGGATTCCAGCGACGGCTCTGCGTTTCCCGTTGGCAGGGTGTCCGAATAATCGAAGTCGAGCATGGGTTGCTCGGGGTCTAGTTTGGGTCGTTTTTTTACCGCGTTGAGTTGGCGCACTTTGGCCATGATGTCGCCTCTGGTGATCTGGCGACTCTGGGGATCGGTTCCCGCCCCGCCAGCGGAAATCCCCAGGGTTCCAAGGCCGTCACCGATGCCCGCCAGCGAGTCCAGTGCGCCCACCAGGGCTAGGTTTTCTAGGGTTCGACGTGTTGGTTCGGCACGCAGGTAAAAGTCGCTCAAATCGGCGTAGGGCGAGTTCTTTATGATGCGAGAAATCTCGGTCACACTGATGCTCTGAAGTTCGGTGAGAGCGAGCCTGACCGCCAGTTGGCCGTTGGGTAGTTTTTCTACCAGGTATTCGTCGGTGGATTTGTTCACATCCAGTGGAAGAATGTTGACTCCCAGCCGGCGGGCCTCGGCCAGTAACAATCGCCGCGGGTACATGCCCGGGTCGTGTGTGAACAGACCGGCGATGAACTCGGTCGGGTAGTGGGTCTTGAGCCAAGCGCTCTGGTACGTGGGCATGGCAAAAGCCGCGCCGTGGGCCTTGCAGAAACCAAAGCTGCCAAAGCTTTCTATGGTTCCCCAGACCTTATCTATTACCTTTTGCTCGTAGCCGTTTTGCGCCGCTTTTTCACGAAAGAAGGCCTCTATTTGGGGCTTCTGGCGCGGGTTCTCTAGCGATCTGCGCAGTTCGTCTGCTTTGGCCAGGCCGCACTTGGTCATTACGTTGAAAATGCGAAGTACGTGCTCGTGGAAAATGACTACGCCAAAGGTTTCGCGCAGAATCGGTTCCAGATCGGGGTGTGGGTAAATGGCCTTGGCGAAACCGTGTCTGGCATCTAGGTAGGGGGCAATCATATTGCCCTTCATGGGTCCTGGTCGAAACAGGGAAATCTGAATGGTCAGGTCGTTGAAAACTGTGGGTTGGTGTTTTCCGGTTAGCTCCCGCTGGCCGGGGCTCTCAATCTGAAAGATTCCCAGGGTATTGGTGGTGCGGATCGACTTGAAGGTTTCGGGGTCGTCTAGCGCAATGGCATCGAGGTCTAGTGTCTTGCCGCCAACCCGCTCGATTTCGCGAACCGCGTAGGCCATGCTGCTTTGC
>CAIYOE010000038.1 GCA_903927775.1 uncultured Micrococcales bacterium
ATTCCGCGACCTTATTTCCAGCGATGAAGACTCGGCCAAGACCTTTGAACTGGCTCGTGGCCTAGAGGGCCTAAAGCGTCAGTGGGGCGTTCACGCTGCCGGTGTAATCATGTCGGCGGAGCCACTGCTTGATGTGATTCCGATCATGAAGCGCGAAGACGACGGCGCAATCATCACCCAGTTCGACCAGCCACCCTGCGATGACCTGGGTCTGCTAAAGATGGACTTCTTGGGTCTTCGAAACCTCACAGTGCTAGACGACGCCCTAGCTGAAATCAAAAAGAACCGCGGTCAAACCGTGGTGCTAGAAGACCTGGATTTGGACTCGGATCCGGCAACCTACGAGTTGCTATCCAGGGGAGACACACTGGGTGTTTTCCAGCTCGATGGCGAGGCCATGCGCGCACTGCTTCGAATGCTGAAACCTACAGAGTTTGAGCACATCTCCGCGGTAATCGCGTTGTATCGACCAGGCCCTATGGGTATGAACTCGCACACCAACTACGCTCAGCGCAAAAACGGTTTGCAGGTACAAGAGGCCATTCACCCCGAGCTAGAAAAAGCTCTAGCCGAAGTCCTGGACCCGACCTATGGCCTGATTGTTTACCAGGAGCAGGTAATGGCTGCCGCGCAAAAGGTGGCGGGATTCACCCTTGGTCAAGCAGACTTGCTTCGCCGCGCCATGGGTAAGAAAAAGAAGTCCGAGCTAGATAAGCAGTACGAGGGCTTCTCGGCCGGCATGGAAGCAAACGGCTACAGCGCCGCCGCCATCGAAACCCTGTGGAACACGCTTTTACCGTTCGCAGACTACGCGTTCAACAAGGCTCACAGCGCCGGATACGGTGTGCTCAGTTATTGGACCGCCTACCTCAAGGCCAACTTCCCGGCCGAGTACATGGCCGCACTTCTGACCTCGGTTGGCGATAGCAAGGACAAGCTCGGTTCTTACCTAAACGAGTGTCGCCGCATGGGCATCCAGGTTTTGGCGCCCGATGTCAACGCGTCATTTGCCGCGTTTACCGCGGTTGGGTCGGATATCCGATTCGGCCTTGGTGCGGTTCGAAACGTGGGCTTGAACGTGGTCGAGGGCATTGTGCAGGCGCGAACCCAGCAGGGAGCTTTCACCTCGTTCGGCGACTTCCTAAAGAAGATTCCCGCGGTTGTTTGCAACAAACGCACTGTTGAATCCCTAATCAAGGCCGGAGCCTTCGACTCGCTGGGTCACACCAGGCGCTCGCTTCACGAGATATTCGAAGAAGCGGTTGACACCGAAATCGGTGTAAAGCGCAACGAGGCCATGGGTCAGGTTGACCTGTTCGGATCCATGTTCGACGACATTGACGCCGGAATCACCATTCCAGATGTAGCCGAATGGCCAAAGCGCGAAAAGCTAGCGCTGGAACGCGAAATGCTTGGGCTCTATGTCTCCGATCACCCACTTGCCGGGCGTGAACAACAGCTGGCTCGTCACGCGGATATGACAATCGGCGACATCAAGCCGCCAGCCGAAGAAGAAGAGCCCCAACCTGGCGCCAGAGTGCTCCGCGACGGCGAAACCATTTCGATTGCTGGATTGATTACAGCGGTGGCACACAAGGTTGCGCGCGCTAGTGGTAACCCTTACGGCATGGTCACTGTAGAGGACTTCACCGGTGAGATCCAAGTCATGTTCATGGGCAAAACCTACGCAGAGTTTGGCAAGAGCCTGGTAGCCGACCAGGTGGTTGCGATTCGCGGCAGGCTTTCTCAGCGAGACGACTCATTCAACCTGAGCGCCTACGGAGTTGAGGTTCTAGAAGCCGGAGCCGAAGCAGCGGCCGCACCGCTGGATATTCGTATCCCAGAGACCGAGGCCACCCGCGACGTTTTGGTCGAGCTAGACCGCATTTTGCGCGAGTACAAAGGCCCAACCGAGGTTTACGTGACCTTGACGGGAGCCGAAGACAAACTCTTTGCTTTGCCGACCAAGGTCAAGGTAAGCGGCGAACTTTACGGCGAACTAAAGGCCTTGCTTGGTAGGGCAGCGATTGGCCCAATGGCTGCTGGCACCGATGGCGATGAACCACCGGCCGAGGAACCGCCTTTTGAAGACCCGGGTTCCGGTTCGGGTCAGATCTTCAACTGACCCAGCCTGCAACTGCTGAGTTTGCCTCACGCCTTCTGAAAAACCATCGGTCTAGCTAGCAGTTCGTCGATGCGGCTTTTACTCAAACCCCAAACTGACAAACCAATACCAAGTCCTGACTCAGCCTCTTTGGGCGTGAGTTGGTGGGTCACTAGGACCGAGTTGAGCAAACCTACAAACCCATAGGTCCAAACAATCATTCGTTTGTCGAAATCCGCATGTTCCAGAGCCCCACTTCCGGCATATTCCCGAAATGCTCGAACTCCGCCTTCTTGAACCGCGCTGATTAGGAACGCCGGAGCATGCAGGGTCTTCTGGAGTATTCGGGCGAAGAGTGGATGGGTGTCCGCGACCCAAAACAACTTTCGACCAGAATCTAGTGTCGCCTCCAGGCTAGTTCCAGGCGCCAACGGAAGATTAGACCAAACCACCCAGTCTTCCCATACCTGTTTAAGGGCCTCTGCGAAAAGTAGATCTTTGCTTTCGAAGTGCTTATAGATGGTGGTTGGAGAAACTTTAGCGTGGTCGGTAAGTTGCTCGATTGTTGCGCCAGGGCCGTAGTCGGCCAGAACTTCTTGTGCGGAGAGAATCAAGGCCGAGCGAGTTCGAGCTAGGTAGGCGGCTTGACGCCCTCCGGTTTTTGGGCTTGATGCAACTATGTTTTCCACAGCCAAAGTCTAGAACCCACCAGCGG
>CAIYOE010000039.1 GCA_903927775.1 uncultured Micrococcales bacterium
CAGAGGTGCTCTTAGACGGAGCGGGAGCTGGAGCAGGCTGAGTACCGGTAGACGATCCCGAATTGGAACCCGAAGTGCTTCCTGAGTTGCTGGTTGTGGAGCCGCTCGATGAAGCAGAGCCAGTGGAATTGGCCGGTTTGCGGGAACCAGTTGATGTTGATCCTGAAGTGGAGGTTCCGCCGGTTGTGGAGGTAGTTCCAGAGTTGCCTCCGGTCGAAGTTCCGGTGGCAGAGTTGCTGGTTCCACCAGTTGCGGCGCCTGAATCTGCAGGGGCGCTCGCCGCTGGAGCGGAAACTGGTGCGCCCGCGCCCAAGTCTGAGGCATTGAAAGTTCCGGTAGAGGTGCTTGCCGATGCGCCAACCGAATAGCTGACACCAAGAATTCCTAGGCCGATGATGGTTACGGCGCTCTGAGTTACGTTTCTCACCAGGCAAACTCCTCTGCGTGAATTTGGTGATCTGGGGTACCGGCGCGCTTTAGGCTGCGCTTTACGGTGCGGGTCCAGGCGGCTGGCCCACAGATGAACACGTCGCTTTCGCTAATCCATGGCGCGATCAGGCTGATCCGGGCGTGATCCGGGATATTCTCGGGGTGAGCCGGCATCCATGAGTTGGCCTCGCCACGACCGCCTTCTAGAAGAGTCAACTTAAAGCCACGCTGCTCGCTTAGTGCAGTGAGTTCGTCCACCAAAGATGCGTCGTCCTTGTCGCGCAAGCGGTAAATCACATTTATGTCGCCCGGACGAGCCGCCATGGATTCGGCCAAGGCGCGAATCGGTGGGGCACCGATACCGGCGCAAATCAAGGTGACTTTTTCGCGGGTTCTGCGCGACTCGGTAAAGACTCCGTAGGGACCTTCGAGGATTACGCGGGTTCCAGGCTTGAGCTTCTGCAGCAAGGCGGTGTCGTCTCCGCGGTTACCAATGGTGAAACGCACAAAACGCGAGTTTGGAGCCGCAGAGATACTGAATGGGTGGGCCCGCCACCACTGCTTGGCCGTCATAACGCGCAGGATAAAGAACTGACCACTCTCGTAGTTCAGGTTCTTGAGGTTCTTGCCGGTGATGTAAACGGAGGTTGAGTCGCTGGACTCGCGAACCGTGGTTTCTACTTTGAAGCCCGCAGCCAACGACATAACAATCGGTTCAAGGAAACGGAACCAGAAAATGTTTCCGGCAACGAACAGGTAAAGGGTTACCCAATAGAAGGTTGGAATGACCTTGTGGGCGATGTCGGAACCAGTGGAAATCTGGTGCGGAATCGCTAAGAAAACCGAAAAGTAACTTAGTAGGTGAATGACCCACCAGGCCTCGTAGCTCAGGCGTTTGCGGGCTGCCTGGATCGACGAAACCACAACGATGATCATTAGCGCCAAGGAAATGGTGGCGGTAAGCATGTCAGGAACGTTGGTAACCAGATTTATGGTTTCATCCCAGAGGTTTTTGCCGTCGGCCATGGCGTAGTTGACCACCGATGCCACAAAGTGGGCAATGATCAGGTAGAGGATTGGCTTACCCAGTTTTTTGTGAGTTTCAGTTGATTTGTCTAGGCCGTATAGGCGGTCGATCCAGGGGATACGTGCAATCAATAGCATGTGGATCAAAAGAAGATCGGTTCCCACCAATGCGGTAACACGACCCAAAGCACCGAATGCGCTGCTTACATCGACGATGCTCTTGATTCCGCCATCGATGAGAAATGTTGCCAGCACAATGATGACGCTGACCCAGGCCAGCACCTCTACAAAATCTTGACCGCGCTTGATTCGGACTAGTTTGCGGTGGCCCAGCCGGACTCTGGTATTCGGCTGGACGAAGCGGAAGTTTGCGGTCATGGCTTAACCATGCCAAACAAAATTGAGAGTTTCCTGATAGAAGGCTGGGATTTAGTTTAAATGTCGGAAACAGTTTTTCGTGGTGCATCCGTGTAGCTGTTGCAACAGCGGTAATCTGCCTATATGACCGCATTGCCGCTGAAGCGAAACTTTACCGATTCCCACGGAATTGACGTCACTTTTTTTGAATGGCCAGTCACGAACGCCAAGGCTGTGGTGCAACTGGTGCACGGGCTTGGCGAGCACGCCCGACGCTACGACCACGTAGCCGAGGCCCTAAACCGAGCTGGTTATGCCGTTTACGCAACCGACCACCGCGGCCATGGGCAGACCGGTGTGGAAATGCGCAAGGCCCGCCAGATCACACATCAGGGCAACCTGGGCAAGGGTGGAATGAAGGCCGTTTTCACCGATGAGCTTGAGCTGACCAGCCTGATCGAACGCGAAATGCCGGGCAGTGGCGTTGTATTGTTGGGTCACAGTTGGGGATCCATGATCACCCAGCGCATCATCGATGCCAATAGCCACCGCTACGC
>CAIYOE010000040.1 GCA_903927775.1 uncultured Micrococcales bacterium
ACGTTTCTTGACAATGTCAGAGGCTCGTGTGAAACTTGAGTCCAAGCGGCTCAACTTCCCGTTAGGCCCAAACCAAAAACTTAGTCCCAAACCAACTAGGCAAATAAACAAGGAGACAAAAATGGCTCGTGCTGTAGGTATCGACCTCGGAACTACCAACTCGGCAGTATCTGTACTTGAAGGTGGCGAACCAACCGTTATCGCCAACGCAGAGGGTTTCCGCACCACCCCATCGGTGGTTGCTTTCACCAAGGATGGCGAGGTGTTGGTTGGAGAAACCGCAAAGCGCCAGGCCGTAACCAACGTTGACCGCACCATTGCGTCGGTCAAGCGCCACATGGGAACCGACTGGAAGTTCTCGGTCGACGACAAGAAGTACACCCCGCAAGAGATCTCGGCTCGTATCTTGGCCAAGCTAAAGCGCGACGCAGAGACCTACCTGGGCGAGGCAGTAACCGACGCCGTTATCACCGTTCCTGCGTACTTCAACGACGCCGAGCGTCAGGCAACCAAGGAAGCCGGCGAGATCGCTGGTCTAAACGTTCTACGTATTATCAACGAGCCAACCGCTGCCGCTTTGGCATACGGCCTGGACAAGGGTAAAGAAGACGAACTGATCTTGGTATTTGACCTAGGTGGCGGTACCTTCGACGTCTCGCTACTTGAGGTTGGAAAAGACGACGGCTTCAGCACCATCCAGGTTCGCAGCACCTCGGGCGACAACCGCCTAGGTGGAGACGACTGGGACCAGCGCATTGTTGACCACCTAGCCAAGAAGTTCAAGGAGACCACCGGCGTAGACGTAAGCAAAGACAAGATTGCTCTTCAGCGTCTAAAAGAGGCAGCAGAGCAGGCCAAGAAGGAGCTGTCGCAGGCTACCTCGGCTAACGTTCAGCTGCCTTACCTAAGCCTGACCGAAAACGGCCCAGCCAACCTGGATGAGACCATCACCCGCGCACAGTTCGAGCAGCTAACCGCTGATCTTCTAGAGCGCACCCGCAAGCCATTCAACGATGTAATCAAGGAAGCCGGCGTCAAGTTAGCCGACATCGACCACATCGTTTTGGTTGGTGGCTCCACCCGTATGCCTGCCGTTGCAGAGCTCGTAAAGACCCTGACCGGCGGCAAGGAAGCCAACAAGGGCGTGAACCCAGATGAGGTTGTGGCCGTTGGTGCTTCGCTACAGGCTGGTGTTCTAAAGGGTGAGCGCAAAGACGTACTGCTAATCGACGTGACCCCACTGAGCCTCGGAATCGAGACCATGGGTGGCATCATGACCAAGCTGATCGAGCGCAACACCGCTATCCCAACCAAGCGTTCCGAGACCTTCACTACCGCGGCAGACAACCAGCCATCGGTGAGCATCCAGGTTTACCAGGGCGAGCGCGAGTTCACCCGCGACAACAAGTCGCTAGGAAACTTCGAGCTAACCGGAATCGCACCAGCACCACGCGGTGTGCCACAGGTAGAGGTCACCTTCGACATCGATGCCAATGGAATTGTGCACGTAAGTGCCAAGGACAAGGGCACCGGCAAGGAGCAGTCCATGACCATCACCGGTGGATCCAGCCTGAGCAAGGACGACATCGAGCGCATGGTCAAGGAGGCCGAGGAGCACGCCGCAGAAGACAAGAAGCGCCGTGAAGACCAGGACACCAAGAACCAGGCCGAGCAGATGGTCTACCAGACCGAGAAGCTAATCAAGGAGAACGACGAGAAGCTACCGGAGGACGTAAAGACCACCGTTCAGGCAGACGTTGATGCTCTAAAGACCGCGCTTGCAGGCGACGACATCGATGCAATCAAGGCAGCACTCGAAACCCTAAACACCAGCGCACAGAAACTAGGCGAGGCAATCTACGCTGCAGCAGCAGCCGAGACCCCAGCCGAAGGCGAAGCCGCTGGCGAGGACGTAGTTGACGCCGAGGTTGTAGACGACGAAGACGAGAAGAAGTAATGAG
>CAIYOE010000041.1 GCA_903927775.1 uncultured Micrococcales bacterium
AGCTGTTGAATTGTGGATAACTACTTTTAGCCCTTACGGGAGTAGATAACTACATCGATGTAACTTGTATACACAGTTGTGGATAAATCTGTGGATAAGTCTTGAGGCTGTTAGTTGGCTATTTTTTGTTCACCAGCCGGTTGCCAAGTAGTCAGCAGTTTTACTTGGGTTATCAACAGGTTTCAACATAGTTATGGACAGGCATTTTTCGCCAAAAAACTACTGAAATCAGATTTAGGAGCGCTGGCTGCTCTTGATGCGGCCGAGGATCTCTGTTACGTGACCATAAACCTCGCGTTTACGACCCATGTCCTCTTTGATTTTGTTGCAGGCATAAAGAACAGTGCTGAGATCGCGGCCACCAAAAAGGGCGCCAATCTTAGGCAAAGACAAGTTGGTCTGGTCTCGGCAAAGGTACATGGCAATCTGTCTTGCCTGAGCGATTGCCTGGATGCGAGACCCACCGGATAGGTCATCGACGCTAATGCGATAGAAAGACGCAACAACGTTCATGATTTCGGCTGGAGTTGTGTTGCTGGTTTCACCCACCGGAACAATGTCCCGCAGAACTGTTTGAACCAGCTGCATGGTGATTGGTTGGTGGTTCAAGTTGGCGAACGCCATGACTCGAATCAGGGAGCCTTCTAGGTCTCGAATGTTAGATGAGACGCGCTCCGCCATGTAGGGCAGGATGTCGTCTGGTACACGAATCTTTTCGTTGCTCGCTTTTTTACGAAGAATGGCGATTCGGGTTTCAAGCTCAGGGGCCTGGATGTCTGTGGTTAGACCCCAGTTAAAGCGGGTGATCATTCGTTCTTCAAAGCCTTGCATGTCCTGCGGTGGCTTGTCACTGGTTAGAACGATCTGCTTGTTGTTGTTGTAGAGACTGTTAAAGGTGTGGAAGAACGCCTCTTGGGTTTGTTCCTTGCCCTGTAGGAACTGGATGTCATCGATGAGAAGAATGTCGATGTCTCGGTAAGCAGCCTGAAATTCAGCGTTCTTATTGTTCTGAATCGCATTGATGAATTCGTTCGTGAATTCCTCGCTGGATACATAGCGAACTTTTCTTTTGGGATTTAGCGCTAGGGAATAGTGGCCGATGGCGTGCAGCAGGTGGGTTTTACCCAAACCAGAAGCACCGTAAATGAAGAGTGGGTTGTAGCTCTTTGCAGGGTCTTCTGCTACAGCGAAAGAAGCCGCATGGGCAAACCTGTTGGAACCACCGATAACAAAAGTGTCGAAAGTGTACTTTGGGTTCAGCCTGGTCTCGTTGTTTCGTGCCACCGGAACCGAGCTCAGGTACGTTGGTACCTCTACCGGCTCGGGCGAGACTGTAACTGAACTAGTTGGGGCGCTGAGAGTATCGCCAATTACTCCCTCTAGGTCTGAGTTGATCTTGAGATTCAGACGAACGGCCCCTCCAAAGGCGGCGTTTTCGGCCATCACTTCGTTGATGATTCCCATCATCCGCTGCTCGATCATTCCCTTGGTTATTTCATTGGGAACTTCGGCAAAAAGGGTTTCTCCAAGCACAGCCACCGGTTCGATCAAACTCAGAAAACCTAGGGCCTGCTTGCTAACTCTCTCATCGGAGCTCAGCTTGGAAAGAATAGAGTGCCAGAGCGTTGCAACAACGTCTTCGTCGCTCATGTTCACCCCTTTGCTCACCTGATTTGGCGCTGTCGTTATGTTCTGTGTTTACCTCGATGAAGCCACAACTCCAAGTAGTTTTCCACAGGCTATTTGCACTTATCCACCAATGTGGATAACTTGTGGATAACTTTGCGTTCGGGTTATCGAAACCTCACCAAAAGCGCCGAGAACAAGATTCAACCGAAAATGCTGAAACTAAGCAAATTGACACAGCGTGTCGTTGCCTCAACGCTGGGGTTTTGTGTGGAAGGATTTTCCACTTTTAGCCTGGTTTTGGAATCAGACTTGACCCCACAGCAATAAAGTCGTATTTTTAATAGGTTGCTCGGCCTAGAGGTTGGTCGGGATTTTACTTTTGAAGCTGGATTACTTTGCGGAGCAAGGACCAGTGTCAACTCAACTTATGTGAACCTCACACCTGCCCTTGGAGTGATCACCAATGACTAAGCGTACTTTTCAGCCGAACAACCGCCGTCGCGCAAAGACTCACGGTTTCCGTCTTCGTATGAAGACCCGTGCCGGCCGCGCAATCCTTTCGGCACGTCGCCGTAAGGGACGCACCGAGCTTTCGGCGTAACCTAGCCAGCCAAACCTAGCCAATGCTGGCGAAAGAAGCTCGTCTGCGAAGTGCAGATGATTTTCGTTCGACAATGCGCAGCGGCCGCAAGGTTTCCTCGGCAAATCTAGTCGTCTATCTAAAGCGGGTCCCGGGCACAGCCCAGGCCCGCTTTGGCTTTGTAGTTGCAAAGAAAGTAGGAAACGCGGTGACCAGGAACTTGGTTAAGCGGCGACTCAGGAATCTGGCCAGGAACCAAACGGCATCCGCTGCTAGAGGTTTGGATGTAGTGGTTAGGGCCCTCCCCGGAAGTCCCAACCTAACTTGGGAGGAACTAAGTCAAGAGTTCATTGCTTCGCTTGCCAAAGGTCTCGCAAAGGAACTCGAATGATCGAAGTATTTGCTTGGATCTGGCTGATTCCAAGAAACGTTTTAATCGCACTTTTGATTGCTTACCGAAAGTTAATCTCGCCGCTCTACGGTGAGGTGTGCCGGTACTACCCCAGTTGCTCTTCTTATGGATTGCAGCAGGTGCAACAAAGAGGCGTTATTTTAGGAATAGTTTTATCGACCTGGCGGGTACTCAGATGTAACCCCTGGTCGGCTGGTGGAGTCGATGAAGTCTTGGCCAGCAATCAGAGTTTTGGTGTAACAAAATACGGTTTTGTTGCTCCCGGTAGTTTCACTGCACGAAAGGTAAGCAAATAATGGACTTCCTCTGGCCAATCAAATGGGTTATCGAACTGATCCTGGTTAGTTTCCACACACTATTCACCTGGATGGGCATGGGCCCAGCTCAGGGAATCACCTGGGTACTTGCAATTACCGGACTGGTAATCGTAGTTCGGGCCGCGATGATCCCACTGTTTGTTCGCCAGATTGTGAGCCAGCGCAACATGTTGGTGGTTCAGCCTGAACTGCAGAAATTGCAGAAGAAGTACAAGGGTAAGACCGACCCAGATTCTCGCCAGGCATTTGCCAAAGAGCAGATGGACCTATACAAGAAGTACAGCGCCAACCCGCTTAGTAGTTGCCTTCCGCTTTTGGTACAGATGCCAATCTTCTTCAGCTTGTTCTCGGTCCTCAGTGAGTCCCAGAAGGGCAAGGCGGGTGTTGGTCTTCTTGGTAAGGACCTTGCAGTGGCCTTTGCGGATTCAAGTATCTTTGGTGCCCACCTAAAGGACACCTTTATGACACCGGGTGCAAGTTTGACCGTGAAGGTACTTGCCGCAACCATGATCATTCTGATGACCGCATCGCAGTTCATCACCCAACGTCAGATTCTGGCTAAGAACCAGAACCCAGCCGCCATGACCAGTCAGTATGCGCAAACCCAGAAAATCATGCTTTATGTCTTTCCAATTATTTTTGCTATCTCGGGTGTAGCTTTCCCGCTGGGCGTTATGACCTATTGGTTGGTTTCGAACTTCTGGACAATGGCGCAGCAATTCGTGGTTATTCGCAATATGCCAACACCGGGGTCCGAGGCACACAAGGCGCGTGAGGCTAGGTTGGCAAAGAAGGGCAAGTCCACCGCCCCCAAGGCAATCGTGACCTCCGAAGGCGAAGTTCCTGCGGTCGAGCCTGTAAAGACCCAGCGTGCACAGCCGGTTTCGAAGACTCGCGCTAAGAAAAACGTAAAGTAAGCAATCATCAGACTTTGTGTCTAAGAACAGGATTTGATTATGAGTGAAGAACTAGAAACCACTGTTGTTGAGCAGGACATTGACTCGGCCGAGCCGGATTCGGCGGAACTGGACTCCGGCGAGCCAGAGCCAAGCAGCTCACTGAAGGCTCTAGAAGAAGAGGGCGACATCGCCGCTGACTACATCGAAGAGCTTCTAGACATTTTTGACCTGGATGGAGACATCGACATCGATGTTCGTCAGGGACGTGCCTACCTAGCGGTCACCAGTGATCAGAGCACCAACCTACGCCTTTTGTCCAACCCAGACACCGTTGAGGCTCTTCAGGAACTTACCCGCCTTGCAGTGCAAACCAAGACTGGTAACTACAGCCGTTTGATTCTTGACATCGGGGGATCGCGAGACGCAAAGATCGATGCGCTTTCGAAAATCGTCGAGCGCGCCATATCGAAGGCGCAGGAGTCCGGTAAAGACGTGCCTCTGAAGCCAATGTCCTCGTACGAGCGCAAGCTAGCGCACGACATCATCGCTGATGCAGGTCTTGTCTCTGAGTCCGAGGGCGAAGGCAAAGACCGACACATCGTCATCAAACACTCCTAATGTTTCACGTGAAACATGTCTGAGGATTTTGACCTAGAAATAGAACCACCTGCGGCCGAAGCCATCTTTCGAGACGGCATTGGCCAGGCACGGGACTACGCAACGAATTTGGTTTTGGATGCCGACCTTCTGGGCTTGCTGGGACCTCGCGAAATGCCAAAGCTGTGGACGCGCCACATCCTTAACTCTGCAGTAGTTGCTGAGCTACTACTGGCAGGTTCCAAAGTCGCGGATGTTGGATCCGGTGCTGGACTTCCGGGTATTCCTATGGCAATAGCAAGACCAGATGTTAAGTTCGTATTGATTGAACCTATGGAGCGCAGGGCGAACTGGCTAGAAAAACAAGTTGAGGAACTTGGCCTCAAGAACGTCAAGGTTCGAAGGGCCAGAGCCGAGGAAATCGAGCCTCACTCTTTTGATGTTGTTACGGCCAGAGCTGTTTCCGCTCTACCTAAGTTACTTCGCCTAACGATTCCACTGCTTAAGCCGGGAGGGTCGGTTTTGGCGCTAAAGGGTAGCAAAGCCCAGGATGAAATCACCGATTCGCTAACTCTGCAAAAGAAGTTAAAGATCAAGAGTTTCGACATTATTTACACAGGTCAGGAACACTTGGCCGAACCCACGTTGGTAGTTGTAACTAGGCTTATCTGAGATTGGAGAATCAAATGTCTCAGCACGAATTGGCATCACCAGCACTTGCCGAAGCCACGGTCGAGTCGAGTGTTAGCCCAGAACTTGGCTACCCAAACAATCGCGTCGACGCGTCGTTGGAGCCCACCGGCTGGCTACTTGAAAGAGACAATGACTTTACAAAAGTTGGCGGCAATGCTCAGGCCTTGGCTTTGAGTTTCGAATCAGGGAGCTAATGTTTCACGTGGAACAATTCAACTCGAACTTTGACGACACCCCTCTGGCCAAAGAGATTGCCAGCAACGCCGAACGCCTCAAAGCTATCGAAAAAGCAACCGTTAAGAAGCCTGCGAGCACCCGTATCCT
>CAIYOE010000042.1 GCA_903927775.1 uncultured Micrococcales bacterium
CGCCATGACCATGGCATTGCTCGCCCTGCCGGGCAGCACCTACCTTTACCAGGGCGAGGAACTTGGTCTGCACGAGGCGCTGGAAATCCCAGACGAACTAATGCAAGACCCGCAGTTCTTTAGAAACCCAGAACTTGGCCTAAGCCGCGATGGCTGCCGCGTGCCACTTCCTTGGAAGAGCACGGGAGACTCGTTCGGCTTTGGAGATGGTGGTTCGCACCTACCTCAGCCAGAGTGGTATGCCGACTACAGCGTAGAGGCCGAGGACGGCAAACCTGGAAGCACTCTGGAGCTCTACCGTGCCGCCATCAACCTGCGTAAGGCACTGGAGACCGCACCCGAAATCAAGTGGGTCAAGCACCTTTTCAACAAGGATGTACTGCACTTTGTTCGTCCGAACGGTTGGCACTGCCTAACCAACTTTGGCACCAAGGCGGTCAAGCTTCCTAAGGGCCGAGTAATGCTCAGCAGCCTTCCACTGGTGGACGGCAAGCTTCCTGCCAACGCCACCGCTTGGGTTCAGGCCTAATCAACCAAATAAAAATGGGCTCCCAATCGGGAGCCCATTTTTTGCACCTAAGCCAGTGGATCTGCCAACCACAACCAAGCGTTTCGATCTTCGGGTTGCCCCTCTAGGACTTCGAGCTTGTTCGAACCATCGAAGCGCTGCCAGTCGTTTACCGACAAAATGCGGCTAATTCCGGCCAAATAAACCGGATCGGACAGTTGGGCATCAGTGGTTTCCGCCAGTTGAGGAAGTTCAAGAATCTGCGCACCCGCGTGGTTAAACACAACAGTCCCAATCGCGATTCGCCCATCGCTGGTTTTACCGATCTCAATAACGCGAGACTGCTGCGGCCAGTCCATGTGAGAGCCGGTGCGAATCTGCCAGAAACCGTAATCCCCGGCTGCTGA
Source organism: uncultured Micrococcales bacterium (assembly GCA_903927775.1). Taxonomy (GTDB): domain Bacteria; phylum Actinomycetota; class Actinomycetes; order Actinomycetales; family Microbacteriaceae; genus Rhodoluna. The sequence goes on from CAIYOE010000042.1 coordinate 916, forward strand.
TTTATTGAACTTGATGCTGTGGTCGTGCACGTGACCCGCCACCCAGAGCACAATGTTTGAGTACTGGTCGAGGACCGCGGAGAACTCATCGCGGATTGCAGGCTTTTCAAAACCCTCAGGCGCGTACTCATTGATGAAGTCCTCAAGCGGGTGGTGCGAGGTTAGTACAACGTACTTGTCTGCCGACTGGGCCATGAGGTTCTGGAACCAGGCAAGCTGTTCGCGGTCGATGCAACCCTGCCATCCGCTGTGCGGGTTCACCGAGTCCAGCGCGATAACGCGAATCTGCCCGAAATCCTTGGTCCAGTAAGCGGTCTTCTGTTCGGCACCAATTCCGTGATCGTGACCGCACTCCAGGTGCGTTTGCACCCAGTCTTCGATCTGAATAAAGTGACGGTTGGCATCCGGAGTGACCTTAGTGGTGGTCATGTAATCCAACTTGGGGTAACCGGCCGGACCCAACTCCTGGTACTCCTCAAAGATCTGAGGCAGGGTCACGCCATCCACTACACCCGAAAGCTTCTGGTCGCCCGTGGCAATTCGGTTCAGTTCTTCGTTTGGCTGAACCATGCCCTGCAACATTGCATCGTGGTTTCCATGGATGGCGAACCATTGGTGACTTAGGCCGGTTGCCTGGAACGGTTGCTGAGCCGCCATGGCCAAGCCAGGCACCTGAACCATTCCGAACAGTTCGTCGGTGCGGGAGCCATCGCTGGAATCCGGCTTGTAATAGTGCGGGTCGGTAAAGTTTGGGTGGGTTCCGTGCGCCGCCTCAACCACCGATGAGTCGCCACTTGCAGAACTAACCTGGCCGCCCTCGAGCAGGGTTTTGTACCACTCGAGTTCGTTGGCCTGACCGTTGTCGATTACGTCGCCAGTGATTAGCACTCCATCGATGCCCGCACCCATGAGCGGTCCGGATTGGATGGCGTTAGAAGCCTGGACCATGGCTTCAAGAACCTGCAGGGTCAGGAACTCCTGCGGGCGATAAGACCCCACGTAGTCGATAAAGGCACGGGTCTCGTAATCTGGATCGGCGTAGCGGTCCAGGAATTCGATTCGCGCTGGCGACTTGGCGTCGCAAATGTGCAAATCCGATAGGTGGATAAAGGTGGCCAGTGGCTGAACCTCGGTTGGCGCATCGCCGATAACCGGCTCGCCCGAAGCCTTGGTGAGGTGGGTTCTGGTGAAGCCGTTAGCCGCCGTGGTGCGCTGGAACGGCAGCGAAACGTGGTTGGTTAGGTGCTGCATTTAGGCAGGCACCACCAGGTACTGACCAGGCTTTATGCTCACGTTGACAGAGTCTCCTGAGTGAAGACTTGCACTCTGATCGCTGGTCATGCTGGCGTCGAAACTAAAGCCCTGGGTGGTCTGAAGCATGACCTTGGACATAGGGCCTAAGAATGCACGCGCGACTACGGTAGCGTTACCGTTTGGCGCCGGAGTCACTTCAATCGCCTCTGGGCGAACTAGAGCAACTGCCTCGGCAGGCTGGGTTTCCCAGTCGAACTTGGCATCTACATCGCTTTCTAGAACGCGGGCCTTGCTGCCCGAAATCTGAGCCGGGATGCGGTTCATTTGACCCACAAAGCCCGCCACGAACTCGTTTGCCGGGGTGTGGTAAAGCACATCTGGCTCTGCGATCTGAGCGATCTTGCCACCGTTCATGACTGCAACGCGGTCGCTCATTGACATGGCTTCTTCTTGGTCGTGAGTAACAAAAATGGTGGTTGTACCGGTCTTGATCTGCAGGGCACGAATCTCGTCGCGCAGGTTGGCGCGAACCTTGGCGTCTAGCGCGCTCAGCGGCTCATCTAGAAGCAATAGATCCGGCTCGAAAGCAAGTGCGCGGGCCAGCGCGACTCGCTGCTGCTGACCACCCGAAAGCTGGTGGGTGAAACGCTTGGCATGGTGGTCTAGCCCAACCAGATTTAGCAGTTCATGAGCGCGGTCACGTCTTTGCGCCTTGCTAGCTCCGCGCATGCGAAGACCAAAGGCAACGTTTTCTTCGGCGTTCAGGTTTGGAAACAGGCTGTAAGACTGGAACACCATTCCCATGTTGCGCTTGTGAGCAGGTAGCTTATCGATCGACTCACCCCGAACCAGAACCTGACCTTCGTCGGCTCGGTCTAGACCAGCGATAATTCGAAGTGCGGTGGTCTTACCGCAGCCAGAAGGACCGAGCAGAGCTACTAGCTCGCCGGCGCCAACAGTCAGGTCTAGGTTGTTCAAGGCGTATACATCTTTGAAACGACGGGTAACCCCCGAAAGGGTAAGAGTTGCGCTGTTCATTAGTCTTCCTCTGCAGCTGCTTGGTTGGAAACTGGGCGGACAAAAGCTCCAATGCCCAGCAAAAGTACGAATACTGCCACTAGCGAGAACACTGACAGAGCAATAGCTCCCAATATGTTCGACTGCGACATGGTGGTAACCCAGGTGGTGAAGGTATCCCAGTGTAGAAGCGAGGTCAGAGTGAACTCGCCAAGTGAAAGCGCCAAGGTCATGAACAACGATGCCAACACCGTGCTGCGAATCACAGGAGTGACAACCTGAACAATCGTGCGAAACCAGCCTGCGCCAAGACCACGAGCTGCCTCGGTGATAGTCCTTAGCGGAACCGCCTTTAGACCCGTGTCCAAGGTGCGATAGGCGTAAGGAAGCGCCAGTACCGCGTACATGAACGCAAGCACAAATTCGTTGGTCTGCGCAAAATCCGGTAGCGAAGTCTGGGCACCAATAGCTAAGGCGACCACGGGGATCACCAGAGGCAACAGCGTGATGAACTCCACAAACGGACGAACCTTGTGCCCACCCAAGTTGAGCCAAACTGCGGTAGGAACCAAAAGAACCAGCAAAATTCCAGCGGCGGATACAGCCAAAATGAACGAGATCCAGAGGTAGTGCCCAAAATCTGGCGCTGTAAAGAACCAAACGTAGTTAGCTAATCCGTGACCGCCCGAGACCGGGGTTCGGAACGAAAACTCTGTTGCGGAACCCAGCGGGAAAAGAACAAACAAACCAGCGATGGTGAGGGCCACCATAAGTGGCAGGTTGGCAATGCGTATGCGCTTCATCGCTGCCACCTTTCTGCGCGGCGCTGAATGATCAGGTAAGGAATCATGGCCAGCGCTGACACGATTACCATGCCAACGGCGAGCGCCTTACCCAGGTTGTACTGGTCAAAAATCACGTTTCCGTCTACCAAGTTGCCAATCAAGATTGGAACCAGGGCGATTTCACCGGTGGTCATGGCTCTTGCGGTGGCGTAAGCCGAGAAAGCGCTGGCAAACAAAAGCAGCAGCGACGAAACAAAACTTGGAAATAGCAATGGAAAACCAATGAAACGCCAGAAACGAAGGCGGTTTGCACCCAGATTGCGAGCTGCTTCCTGCCATTCCTTGCGAATGCCGTGAACTGCTGGAGAGAACACGATCACCATCAGTGGGATCTGGAAATACGAGTACACCAGAATCAATCCGCCAAAGGAAAACAGGTTGAAGCCGTTGCTGTAGAGATCAAGGCCAAGGGCTTTCAACAAACCAGTTGCAGAGCCCTCTGCTCCGAGGGCTGCAATAAACATGAAGGCAAGAGGCACACCGCCGGTGTTGGCAAGAACGCCCGAAATAGAAGTAACGAACTGACGAATGCGGACGGACCCGCGGCTTTCAATCAGATAAGCAAACACGGCGCCCGGTATGGCAGAGGTGATTGCCGAAATGGCAGCGAGCGAAATGCTCATGCGGAAGCCGGTAAGGAATGGCTCTTTCAACGCGGCTGCGTAGTTTTCGAACGAGAAGGCACCGTAGTTGTCTTGGAGTGACTTAACCAGAACAGCAGCTAGCGGTGCAAAGAAAAATATACCCATGAAAATCAGAAGCGGGCCAACTCCTAGGGCGATGGCCAACAACTGACCCATAAGGGTGCCCCACTTGGGAGCACCCTTACGGTTGAGGAGTTTTACCTCAGTAGTTGTCATTGTTGCTTAGAGGGTTGGCCACTGAGCTACAACAAGTGCCTTGCCGGTAACCTGCTCGTCAGGGTTTGGCTGGTAGACCTTTGCACCCTTAGGTAGCGATAGGCCAGCTGGTGCATCGATGATGGTGTTCTTCTTGGTCATCGCAGCAGCAAGGATTGGAGTTGCTCCACCCGAAACGAAGATGTTCTGTCCACCAAGGATGGTCTTGAAGATTTCGCTTCCAGACTTCTTTAGGTCAGATGCCTTCAGCTGAGCAGTGGTCTTGCCCTTGTTCTCCGAGTACATGAACTCTTCCCACAGACGTGCAGCTGCACAGTGAGGAGCCTTCTTGTTGATTGCCTGGATGTAAGGGGTACCTGCTACAACGCCATCGGTTGGGATGGTGAACTTTAGGGTCTTGCCTGCAGCGGCAGCCGATGCGATTGCACCTGGGCCGTTGAAGTTCCAGGTTAGGGCGATCTTGTATGCGCCGGCTACGTAGTTTGCACCAGTTGCCTTAGCCGAAACAAAGTTGCCCGAAGCCTTTAGCTGCTTGAAGAAGTCGATACCTGGCTGGATGTTGGTCATCGAACCACCGTTTGCAACAGCTGCAGCGTAAAGAGCCATGAAAGGCTCCTGTCCAGCGGTTGGGTCGCCAGTTAGAGCAACCATTCCCTTGTAAGCAGGGTTTAGTAGGTCCTTGATCTTGGTAGGTGCAGGCGAAACGCTCGAGTCGTACGAAAGAGCGATAACACCGTTGTAGTCACCGTACCAGGCGCCTCCGGCGTCCTTCCACTGTGCAGGGATGTCGTTCCAGGTTGCAACCTTGTAGTTAGCGAAGATTGCTGGACGGCCAGCGCCTACAACAGTGTTTAGAGCCGAAACACCGATGTCAACAACGTCTGGCTGCTTTGCAGCTGGAGCGGTTGCAATGGTCTGTAGCTCGTAAGCCGACGAACCGTCTGGGTTGTCGTCAACGATCTTGATGCCGAATGCCTTGCTGTAAAGGTCCATGGCCTCGCCGTAGTTAGCCCAGTCACGAGGAAGGGTAATTACGTTAAGGGTGCCTTCCTTCTTTGCGGCCTTGACAAGTGCGTCCATGCCGCCGGCGGTCTTTAGGTCGGTTACCTTGCAGAAGTTGGTGGCTGCCTGCGACGGAGTCGCTACTGCAACAGTTACACCAAATGCGACAGCAGTAGCAGCAACAGCTGCAACAACGCGCTTTAGGTTCATGTGATTTCTCCCTGATTTTTTGAGGTGGTCGCCAGTGGGGCGACTCCCCTATAGCCAAAGCCGATTCGGCAAACTAGGGGGAATCGGAAGGTTACGCCGACCTAAAATCTTGGTCGTTCGGGTGCAAACCTTAGATAAACAACAGGTCTTGCAAATCGGCTATTGAGTTAACAACATCGGTTGCGCCAGCCGCCAACAGTTGATCCATGTTATGCGTTCCGGAAAGCACACCCACCACTCGCCCCGCACCAAAAGCGACTCCGGCTTGCATGTCACTCTGGGTATCACCCACGACAACGCAGGCCTTGGGGTCCGTCACCTCAAGAGCGGCGGCAACGCGCTGCAGCATTTTGGGGCTCGGACGCCCTGCTCCGACCTCACCAGGGGTAACGGTTTCCTCAATCGACTCGCCCCAATCCAGAGATCGCAGAATCGCATTTAGGGTAGCTCGGCTAAATCCAGTGGTCAGGGCGGTGGGCACTCCGGCATCACGCAGAGCCACTAGCAAGTCGCCCGCTCCGGGGATCTCATCGATGCCCTCCTGAAGAACAATATCCAAGTAAGCCTCTTCGAATGCCTCGGTAGCTTTCTGCGCCAGTGACGCATCGCCAAGGATGGCGGTGAAAACTTCGATCTTGGACTGACCCATGGTGTCCACCGCGTACTGAGTCCACTCGGACTCTTTGGTTAGCCATTGCTCGGGCGCAATCTGACTGAACGCTTTTTTAAAGGCACGTAAGACCAACCCGCCGTCTTGAACGGTGGTACCGGCCACATCGAAGGCAACCATTTGAATATCCATTACAAACCAACCTCTACAACAGTGCGCTCGGCGATGGCCGGCGATAGCGAATTTCCACGGCCACCAGGGCCTGTTACAACGATGATGTTCTCCGAGATACGAAGTCGCTCACAGACTGCGCCATCGATGCGCTGACTGTAGACGCCATCCCAGCGACGAACCAGTTCCGGTAGTTTGCGTCCAAGAATGTCGGATGCCACCTCCACCAGGTATTGGTATTCGGGTTCGCGCAATGCAAAGTCAAACGGCTCCTCGTACTCGTGGGTGTCGCCAATGGTCAAGGTTCCGTCTACTCGCTGGACCAGCAGCAACTGCATCTTGGACGCCGCCGCAACCGGATGTTGAGCCGGAAGGTTGCGAAGGGCAGGAACATCGTAGGCAGGGTAGTAACGCATCGAGTCGCCGTCTGCAATCGAAGTTGTAAGTACCTCACCAAGCGGTGCAGTGCTGGCCATTTGCAAACGAACCCGGCGGATTGGCTCGCTCGCCAGCTCCTCGCCAAACAACCGCTTGTGATCAGCACCCGGGCAAACAATGGCGAAGTCGCCCCGGAAAACCATGCCGGTCGATGAGACAGCAATCGGACCCGAGCCGTTTTCCATAACTTCTACGATTTCGGTATTGGGCACCCAGGTGTAACCAGTCCCCGATAGTAAGTGTTGACGAATGCTTGAAAGAACTTGGTTTGGCTCTACCGCCGCATCTTGTGAGCAGTGCAGCGCAGCCAAGAACTTGCCTCGTACAGCCGGGTTTAGACGCTGCGCTTCGTCGCGGTCCATCAGTGTCCAACCACGATTGGCCGCGTCCGGTAGCTTCATGCTCTCTTCCATGACTGCCACCTCCGCATCGGTGCGAGCAATCGTCAACGAACCGTTAGCGCGGAATAGCAGCCCAGGGTTTTCCTCGGCCAGTTCGTCCCATAACCGACGAGCGATCAGAGCCTCCTCGAGCTCCTCACCCCTAAGTCGCCCACCAACCCAGACCAATCCAAAGTTGCGCACCGAAGCACTCACCGGCTGGGAATCACGCTCGATTTGCACTACCTGGTAGCCACGCTTGACCAACCGCCAGGCGTGCATGGTGCCAATAACGCCGCCACCGATGATAAGAATTTGCTTGCTCATTGAATAGTCCTCCGACAGGGAACCTAACGAGCGGTTGTGAACGCAAAGTGTCGACACGCTGACGCTAGGCTAAAGCGGTGCACGATACTAAAACCAACTGGCTAGGGCTTTACCTTGCCGTTGGCATCATCTGGGGCGGATCCTTCCTATTCATCGCGCTAGGTAACCAGTTTTTGCCTCCCATCGGTGTTGGTTTTTGGCGCCTCACTCTAGGTGGACTCCCGCTTTTGGTTTTTGCACTGGTAAAGCGCCTCGACTTCCCCTCCCAACCGGCCACCTGGTTCAAAATATTTGTGGTTTCGCTGTGCATGAACTCGATTCCCAGCGCGCTATTCGCCTACGCCGAGCGCCATGTCACCAGCGCCTTCGCAGGCATCATGAATGCCGCTACGCCAATCGCAACTGTCATCATGATTTTGCTAGTTTTCCGGGAGGAAACCCCTAGCACCAAAGTGCTTTTTGGGCTTGGCGTCGGCCTAGCCGGAGTCCTTACGGTTTTGGCGGTATGGAACGGGTTTGGCAAGAACGACCCCCTGGCCATCGCCGCGCTAGTTGGTGCCGTGAGCCTCTACGGTATCGGTGGACCATTTGCGCGCCGCTACGTGAGCCCACTCAAGTTAGACATTCAAGTTCAGGTGCCCGTTCAGGTATTGATTGGTGCGGCAACCCTCGCACCTTTCTATTTCACGTCGACTACTTTCACCGCAACGCCAACCTGGCAGGGAATCTTGGGAATGCTTGCGCTTGGAATACTGGGCACCGGATTTGCCTACATTTGGTATTACCGGCTCATGGCCATAGCCGGTAGTGCGATTGCCAACTCAGTAACCTACCTCTCGCCAGTAGTTGCGGTGCTTGCAGGGGCGCTTGTTTTAGGCGAGCACGTGACCTGGAACCAGAGTCTGGGTGGAGTGATTGTGATTCTTGGTGCCGCGATTAGCCAAGGGCGGTTCGATGCGCTTTTCCGTAAGTAAAGGCGACCTGCTACTGCTTTCGGTGGCGATGGTTTGGGGTGGCAGCTACCTGGCGGTTAAGGTTTTGAGTGCAGCTGGACCATGGATGACGATTCTGGCGCTCCGATTCCTCCTCGGGGCGGTGTTCATTGGTGTTTTCTGGTTGAAAGACAAGCCAAAGATCACGCGCAAAGAAATGTGGATGGGTTTTGCATTTGGCCTAAGCCACCTTTTCGTTCTTAGCCTTGAAACCAGCGGTGTGTCGATAACCTCCGCCACGAACGCGGGGCTAATCATTAGCCTTAGCATCATTTTTACGCCTGTACTTGAAAGCGCCTGGCGCCGAAGCTGGTTGCCGCCAACCTTTTTTGTGGCCACTGTGATGGCCGTGGTTGGATCCTTGCTATTGATCACGGGTAATGGCTTTGTAAACCCGAACCTAGGCGATGCCCTAGTTCTAGGCGCCGCCTTGTTCCGCACGATCCACGTTGTTGCGATCGGACACCTGACCCAAACTAGTCAAGCAAAGCAAGTAGAACCTGTCTCGCCAATAAACCTTTCGTTGTTGCAGTGCGTGGTCGCGGGAACGCTTTCGTTCCTATGGAATCCGGCAGACGTAGTTCACGTGGTTCAAAACTACGACTTGCGCGACTGGCTCCTAATGGGGTTTTTATCGCTGTTCTGCACCGCGCTTGGATTTGTGGGCCTCAACTGGGGAATCAAGCACACCTCAGCCAGCCGCACCAGCCTGCTTTTGGGCACCGAACCTGTTTTTGCAACCGGCATCGCCGTATTTTTGGGCGGCGAGGCCATGGGGCCAATCGGCTTTCTAGGTGGAGCAGTGATTGTGGCCGCCACCTACTGGGGCCAGGCTATCGAGCAGCGCTACCGGTTGGCCAAATCGGCAACCTGAGAGCGGCCTGGGCCGTTGCCGGCACCAGCGGGTTTTTCGGCCCCACTGGCGCAACGTCTTGAAAACCCTCACCCAGAGCGGGCCGAGGATCCCGTTCACCAAGATTCGGCCAATGCGCCGCAGCCCACTCGGCTTGCGCGGTAATACTCAGCGATGGATTCACGCCCGGGTTGGCACTGAGCGTGCTGCCATCGAAAATATGCAAATTCGGAACCCCGTGAACACGGAGATAACCATCGACCACGCCTTGTTCGGCAGACTCACCAATCACTGCTCCACCCAAGAAGTGTGCGGTCATTGGGATTCCGAAAGCCTCGGTGGTGACCGCACCGGGGATTCCATCGATGTCCTTGGCTAGCTCCTTGGCAAACAAGTGACCGGCTGGAACCCAAGATGGATTGGGCTCGCCATGGCCTTGTTTGCTGGTCAGTTTTGAGCCGAGCCAACCGCGCTTTAGGTAGGTGATGAGCCAATTGTCGGTGGACTGCATCACCAGCAGAATCAGCGTACGTTCACTCCAACCGCGGAGGTTATGGAACGTGGGAAGTTTAGGCAGGTTAGCAATCGTGGTTGTGACCAAACGCCAAGGTGTTGGTGCCTGCCCCTTTTTACCCGAGGCCATAAGCACCTGCATCAGCGCCATAAAACTGGAGCCCTTGCCGTAGCGAACCGGCTCAATATGCGTGTCTGGCGACGGATAGATACTGCTGGTAATCGCGCTTCCCAAACTAAAGTTCAAATCCTTGCGTCTGCTGATTACACCCAGCAGACTCTCTGAATTGGTGCGACTGTACTGGCCCAGTAGCGAGCTAATGCCGGGTAGGTTGCCGGCATCGCGAACCCTTTGCAGCAGTTTTGCCGAGCCCAAAGCGCCAGCGGCCACAATCACTTGGCTGGCAGTAACCTGACCCGAGTGCCCGGTACGACCCGACTTTTCCAGGGTCACGGTCCATCCGGTTTCGGTTGCAGAAAAGTTAGTGACCTTGGTGAGCGGCCATACCTCTGCCCCTGCGCGCTCGGCTAGGTAGAGGTAGTTTTTGACCAGAGTATTTTTGGCATTGTGTCGGCAGCCGGTCATGCATTCGCCGCAGTTTGTGCAACCGTTTCGAGCGGGGCCAACTCCCCCAAAGAATGGGTCTGGGCTTTCTACTCCGGAGCCCTGGCCAAAGTACACTCCAACCGGAGTCAGCTGGTAGGTATCGCCGAAGCCAAGCCTTTCGCCCACCGCCCGAATCGCAACATCGCTGGGGCTTTCAAAAGGGTTGGTCACCACGCCAAGCATTTTCTCGGCCTGGCGATAATAAGGTTCCAGCAATTTTTGCCAATCGGCAATTTTGGCCCACGGGCCAGTTTTAAAGAATGTCTCCGATGGCCGATACAGCGTGTTGGCATAAACCAAAGATCCCCCGCCAACACCGGCACCGCTCATGACCATAACGTTTTTCAGTAGGTCAATTCGCTGAATCCCCCGAAGGCCAATCTTGGGAAAGTACAGGAACTTTTTCAGATTCCAGGAGGTTTTGGCAAAGTCATCGTCGGCGAACCTTGCACCCGCCTCTACTACCAAAACGCGATATCCCTTTTCGGTAAGGCGCAGCGCCGCCACGGATCCACCGAATCCCGATCCGATAACCACTACGTCGTAGTCAACAGCCATGGTTGCTTTCCTGTTTTCTGAGGCCAGCCATTCAAAGCATTAGCTGACTAGCCACTTGGTTTATGGGTGTCTAAGTGGAGCTGCTGGCAAACGTTCCTGAGCGAACCACTTCTGGCCGTAGCCGGTAGATGAAGAAAGTAATTCTAGGAATGGCCTGGCATCAAACGCCTCTGGGCCCAGCACACCTTCTCCGTTCCACACGCCTTTAGCTATAAGTTCAAGTGCACAAACTGGAACGTATGCAGTCTGCAAGACCACGCACTGGCTGTCGAATTCCTCCACAGCAAACTGGTTGTCCAGCGCGTGGTAAAGGTAGGTCGCACGGTCGCGTCCATCCAAGTCTTTACCGGTGACCAGCACGCCGGCGCAAGTCTTGCCGGTCATGTATGGACCGATCTTGGCCGGATCCGGAAGCACAGCAGCAACCACGTCGCGCGGTGAGACATCTACCGGGCCTTGTGCCGAGCGCACGCGGGTGGCTTTGGTGCGGTCAAGCCCAAGCTTGTGCAGGGTCTGCAAAACACCGATGAACTCACTGCCCAGTCCGTATTTGAAGCTCACTCGGTTGCAGTCCAAGGTGCGCGGGAGCATGAGCACTTCCTCGTGTTCCACGTTCACACATTCCACGGCGCCGATACCCTCTGGGAACTCAAAGATCTCTGGCTCGCTGAACGGCTCGGTGGTGAACCAGCCCTTCTTCTTTTCAAAGAGAACTGGCGCATTCAGACATTCCTCGATGGTTGTCCAAATGCTAAAACTCGGAGCGAATATTTCGTTTCCGGCTTCGTCTCTGACCACAAGGTTGGCACCATCGCGGACACCGAATTCCTCGACCTCGCTGAACAGGTTGTCGGCTGCGTAACGAGCAAAGATGTTCGAGAGTCCGGGCTCTACGCCGGCACCGACAAGAGCCAATTTTCCAGCACGTTCCCACTGCTCGCCAACAGCAAATTGGGCGTCGCCCAACTTGATGCCGGTCTGGTGGAACGGGTCGGTTTCGTGTGGCTCGCTCAGGCTCATGGCCATGTCCACGTAGTTGGCTCCCGCGGTGAATGTTCCGCTAAAAATGGTTGGTACAAAGCGGGGTTCAACCGCATTCACCACGTGGGTGATGTCGAACTCACGAATCATTTCGGTTACGTTGGCGGCAACGCTCGCGTCGATCTTGGCCGACAAAAAACGCGCGCCAACTTCTTCTCCGTGACGATCGCGAATCCACTGGATGGTCTGGTTGGCGCGAGCAATGTCGAAATCCGACACCACGAATAACTCGTAAAAATCACGGCGAGCAGCGACCTTTGCAATCGCGTCTCCAACACCACCGGCACCCACAAGCAAAATTCTCATGTGGCAAGCCTAGCGTTTTGAATCTGGCTAGGCGGGTGTCAATCCGCCATGTTCGGTCAGGTCGGCTGCCGGATCGTTTACCCAGTTAATGACACCGGGCCACGATGAAAAACCCTCGCTCAGTGAAAGGTGCTTGACGCCAGGAAG
>CAIYOE010000043.1 GCA_903927775.1 uncultured Micrococcales bacterium
ACATCTACGATCTGGTTGGCATTCGTGTGATCGTGCAGGATGTTCGCGACTGCTACGCCATTCTTGGTTCGATTCACTCCCGGTGGAGTCCCGTTCCCGGTCGGTTCAAAGACTACATCGCTATGCCAAAGTTCAACCTTTACCAATCGCTGCACACCACAGTGATTGGTCCGGCCGGGCGTTCGATCGAGATTCAGATTAGAACCCAAGAAATGCATCAACGCGCCGAGTACGGTGTGGCGGCACACTGGAAGTACAAGGAGCAGGTCGGCAAGGGCAACACCAGCACCGAGGAGGACTTGGCTTGGCTCAAGCACCTAAGCGACTGGCAGGCTGAGACCCAAGACCCGAGTGAGTTCCTGGATGCACTCCGCTACGAGATCGGTGCCAAGGACGTTTATGTATTTACCCCGAAGGGTAGGGTCATTGGGCTTCCCACCGGTGGAACGCCGGTGGACTTCGCATATGCCGTTCACACCGAGGTTGGCCACCGCACCATGGGCGCCAAGGTCAATGGCCGATTGGTTCCGCTCGAGACCGCGCTTCAATCAGGCGATGTCGTGGAGATCTTTACCTCCAAGAACCCCGATGCAGGACCTAGCCAAGACTGGCTGAACTTTGTAAAGAGTCAACGTGCTCGAGCAAAAATCAAACAGTGGGTGGCAGCTGGGCGTCGTGAAGACGCGGTAGAAACCGGTAAGGAAGCCATTGCCAAAGCCATGCGCAAGGCAAACCTGCCGCTAAAGAACCTAATGGCCGGAGACCTGATCGTTCAGCTTGCAGCCGACCTCCACCACACCGACTTGACCGGATTGTTCGCCGCCGTTGGCGAAGGTCATACCTCGGCCCAGAGCGTGGTCGAAAAGTTGACCACCATGATGCAGGTCCACGACGACAGCGAAGATCCAGTCTTTGAGCTTCCGACTAAGCCTCGAAGCGCGGCTGACCAACGAAGCAACAACTCTGGAGTATTAGTTCGTGGCGATGCCGACGTAATGGTCAAACTCGCGCGTTGTTGCACGCCCGTGCCGGGCGATGAGATTGTTGGATGGGTTACCCGCGGAAGTGGTGTTTCTGTGCACCGCTCAGACTGCAAGAACGTACGCGAGCTAAGTGAGCAACCTGAACGTCTGATGGAAGTATCCTGGGCCACTTCCACTCATGGCGAGTACTTGGTACAGATACAGATTGAAGCGCTAGACCGGAATGGCCTGCTCTCGGATGTCACGCGCGTGCTAGCAGAACACCAAGTGAACATTCTGAGCGCTAGTGTCTCCACTCGCTCGGATCGAGTTGCGCTTAGCCGTTTTGTCTTTGAAGTCGGTGACCCCAGCATTTTGGATCATCTGCTGAACTCTGTGCGTCGCATCGATGCGGTTTACGATGTTTACAGAGTGACACAGTAAAAAAGGGGAGTGGCCATGGCAATGTTGCATCACATCAGTTTGGGAGTATCGGACATCGAGAGATCCGCAGCTTTCTATGACGCCATTATGGCAACTCTCGGTTACAAGCGAGTTTTTACCGATTACCGACCAGGAGAACCAAAGCAGGCAATCGGATATGGTTTGGTTGAGGGTAAAGACATTTTCACCATCAAAGAACGTGCCATGTCACGCCTGAGCGCTGGACGAGGATTCCACCTAGCCTTTGAGGCACCTAACCAAGAGGCGGTGGCCGAGTTCCACCGCGTTGCACTAAGCCTAGGAGCTGTCGATCGCGGCGGCCCAAGAATCTTCACCGAGTTCGGCGATGACTATTTTGCTGCTTTTGTAATTGATCCAGATGGCTGGCAACTAGAGGCTGTACACCGATCTCAGGCAAATCAGTAGGTTCTGGTTAAAGTAAAACGGGAGCCCTTTCCAGGGCTCCCGTTTTTTGGTTATTGGTTTACTGAGCAGCCTTGACGACCTCTAGCCATGCCTTTCGGGCCTCTAGGGCATCGGTAGCAGCCTGAATTTTCTTGGAATCCTTGCCGGCCTTGGCGATCGCTAGGTCTGCTTCGAGCTTAGTAATGGAGTCAACTAGCTGGCTGAGTACGGAGTTAGTGCGCTCAATCGCCGCTGGGTCGGTCTTGCGCCAGTTCTCGTCTTCGGCCTTACGCACGCGAGACTCGATAGCCTTTAGGCGGTCTTCAACCTCACGAACCTTCTCACGCGGAACTTTTCCGGCCTTTTCCCAACGCGACTGAATGCCCTGGAGAATACGCTTGGCCTCTGCCAAGTCCTTCTCAGGCTTTACCGATTTTTCAGCCTCGGCCAATAGTTCTAGCTTGACGGCTAGGTTAGCTGAGTACTCGGTGTTCTCAACAGCAATCTGTTCACCCTTGGCTGCGTAAATTGCGTCTCCAGCGGCCTTGAAGCGCGCCCAAAGTTCGTCGTCGACCTTGCTCTGTGAACGACCAGCCGCCTTCCACTCATCTAGGAGCTTTCGGTACTCAACAATTCCATCGGCACCCTTGGCAACCAGCGCCTCGGCACCGGTTACGATTGCCAGCTTCTTACCCTTGGCAGCTTTGTTGGCTGCATCAAGTGCTGCAAAGTACTGGCGCTTTGCGGCGTCGAACTTGGTTCGTGCTGCGCTGAAGCGCTTCCAGATTGCGTCCGCGTCGGACTTAGGAAGCTTTGGGCCAGACTTCTGCTGAGTCTGCCACTGCTCAAAAAGCGCAGTCATTTGAGCGCTGGAGTTCTTCCACTGAGTCTTGGCCGCATCCTGGTTTGAGATGGCCTCGGCGGCCTCGGCGATTTTTGCTCGCTCGGCCAAAGCTGCAGCGATCTGCTCCTTGTTTTCCTCGGTCTTTGCGGCAACTGCCACAGTTACCTTTTCGCTCGCCTCCACCAGGCGCTTACGAAGAGACTCAATGTCACCAACGGCAGCTGGCTCCATGAGTTCAAGGGTTAGGGTCTGCAGGCTCTTCTTAAGAGAGTTTGCATCGGCGTTTGCCTTGACGCGCTGCTCAAATAGACGAACCTGCGCCTCTAAGTCGGTGAACTTACGTTCGTAGTAGGCCAGTGCCTCGGCCGGGGTAACGTTTGGGTACTGCCCAACGCGACGCTCGGCACCGCCCTCGATTACGAAGACATTGTTTTCTTCATCGACGCGGCCAAAGGAAGTGGTGTTGGTTGCCAAGGTGTGCTCCTGAGATTGTTAACTCACAAAAAGTGAGCCCTAGTAAAGACGTGCTTTTAGTTTAGTTTGATAGCACCGATGGTGGTTGCCACCCTAGGGTGGCCATCGCCTGCGCTGCTGCTGTTGTCGGAGCCCTTAGCACCGATCGCTTGAACTACGTTTAGACCACTGGTAACGCGCCCGAACACCGTGTAACCTCCAACACCATCGGCAGGTATGGCCGAGTCCTTATAGACGATGAAGAACTGTGAACCCATGCTGTAGGCATCGTTCCCGCGCCTAGCCATTGCAAGTACGCCAGACTTATAAACGTTGCTGGTTGGGGCGTTCTCGAGCGGTCCCCAGTTGTATCCCGGGCCACCGGCTCCGTTGCCCTGAGGGTCACCGCATTGGAGAACGTAGATTCCGGTTGTGGTCAATCGGTGACAAGTCAACTTGTCGTAGAAGCCCTTCTTTGCCAAAGCTACGAAGTTAGCAACAGCCTGGGGTGCTTTCTTTCCGCTCAGGCTGATCCCGAGATCTTGACCATTGATCTGCATGGTTCCGGACCAAGTGCGACGCTCTGCCAAAGCTGGGTTGGGAACAAGAGGGCCATTGGTTGGTGCGGCCGATGCCGATGCGCTGGCAGAGGCCGATGGAAGTGCACTCGTCGATGCCGAAGCTGTTGGCCAAGGAGACGCACTAGCGGCCAAAGCTCCACCAGGCAGCAGGGCGTGCCCATAGGTTGCACCCAGAGCAATCAGGACCGCGATGGCAGCCACGATGATAGCGAAGCGGTTGTCTGCACTTCGTTTCTTCTGTACCAGTTCACGTGCCTGCCGCTTGGCTTCGTATGCCTTCAAACGTGCCTCGGCGCCCGAATACTGATTTTTCTTGCTGGCCAC
>CAIYOE010000044.1 GCA_903927775.1 uncultured Micrococcales bacterium
AAAAAGGTGGGAGGTTCAGGCTAGGCTTGCCAGCATGAACGCTACAAAAAAGCCTACTCTGCTGCTCATCGATGGCCACTCTCTGGCCTTCCGTGCGTTCTATGCACTAAGTCCAGATTCTTTCAAAACCCCAGATGGCCAACACACCAACGCTGTTCATGGCTTCATCAGCATGTTGTTGAACATTTTGCAGGCCGAGAAGCCAACCCACATGGCGGTCGCATTTGACCTGTCGCGCAGCAGCTTTAGAACCGAGGAGTACCCGGAATACAAGGGAACCCGAGGAGAGACACCACCGGAATTCAACGGCCAAACCGAGCTGCTGGACGAAGCGCTCAAGGCCATGAACATCAAGACCATCACCAGACCCAACTTTGAGGCAGACGACATCATCGCCAGCCTGGCAGATCAAGGGGCCGATGCGGGCTACGAGGTCTATGTGGTCAGCGGAGACCGCGACACCTTCCAGTTGATTCGCCCAGAAACCACCATTTTGTACCCGGTCAAGGGCGTTCTCAACCTGGCCCGAATGGACGACGCAGCGGTTTACGAAAAGTATGCGGTGCACGCCAAGCAGTACCCGGACCTGGCAGCCCTGGTGGGCGAAACCAGCGACAACCTACCGGGCATCCCCGGTGTGGGACCCAAGACCGCAGCCAAATGGTTGCAGGCTTATGGCTCGCTGCAGGGCGTGTTCGATGCGGCTCCCAGCATCGGTGGAAAAGTGGGCGAGAGCCTGCGTGAACACATGGAACTAGCAGTTCGCAATCGCCGTCTAAACCACCTGGTTCGAGACCTAGACTTCGATTTCACTTTCGATGACCTAGCTTGTGTTCCAGTAGACGAAGCCAAACTCCGTGCCATGTTCCAACGCTTGGCGTTTAAGAGTCTGACCGAACGCGTTCTTCGATTGCGTGGCACTAACGGTACGCAAACCGCCTCGGAAGACGCCATTGAACAGGCGGCACAAGACTCAGACGCCGGGCATCTGAACCCAGAGGCAACAGTCGCGCAGCCGTTGGCAGAACTT
This sequence comes from uncultured Micrococcales bacterium, assembly GCA_903927775.1. Lineage (GTDB taxonomy): Bacteria > Actinomycetota > Actinomycetes > Actinomycetales > Microbacteriaceae > Rhodoluna. The sequence continues at coordinate 1,031 of CAIYOE010000044.1, forward strand.
CCAACCGTTGTGCAAACCCTAAACTCTGCGGAACTTCTCTCGTGGCTGGGCAGCCAACCCGGAACTTTGGGTTTGGCCTTCGAATTCTCGGGCCAAGATGCTGAATCCTCACAGTTGGTATCTGTGGGACTCGCCACAGAGACCCAAAGGGTCTGCTGGAACCCGGCTAGCAGCCAACAGGGAATCGAAATTCTGAGCGCCTGGATGCAAGATTCGACTCGAACGAAATCACTGTTCGATTCCAAAAACAACCTTCGCAGGCTGCTGGGTGCCGCAAACCTAGGCTGGACCAGCCTCGTCGCCAATGGGATCGACTACGACCCATTGCTCTTTAGCTACCTTTTGAACCCGGTGCGTCGCGGCTACCAAATAGACGACCTTGCCAGCGAGTACTTAGGACTAAACATTGAGCGCGGGGATCCAAGCGCCATGTTCAATGAGCAAGCCGCCGATCCATCCATCGATGCCTGG
>CAIYOE010000045.1 GCA_903927775.1 uncultured Micrococcales bacterium
GTGGATTGCGGTTCAGTTCGATGGCGTTGCCGCTAACTCCCTGGTCTATTTGAACGGGGCTCTGGTCACTGGTCGCCCGTATGCTTATTCGCGTTTCGTTGCTGACCTCACCCAACACCTTAGGTACGGGCAATCGAATGAGCTCAGAGTCGAGGTTAGAGTCTATAAGGACTCTCGTTGGTACACGGGAGCTGGCATCTACCGCGAGGTCCAGTTGCTGGTCGCCGATTCAGTACACTTTGCGCCAGACAGTCTTGCAAGCGTCACCACCGAACTTTCACCAGAAATCGCGGTGGTGGATATTTCCATCGATGTTAAAAACGACAGCGCGTTAGTTGCCACGCGGGCAGTGCAAATGCGAATCGTGGCACCAGACGGCACGTTGCTTGAAGTCCGCACCGCGCCTGTTACAACGCTGGCCGGTGAGACCGGCAAGGTACGCCAACGCTTTCTGCTGGATAACCCGCTGGCGTGGACCGCCGAATCGCCGCACCTCTACAAGGTAGAGCTCACCGCACAGAACGGCTCGGATGTATCAGACACACAGTCCCAGTCATTTGGCATGCGCACCGTGACTGTGGACCCAAAGCGCGGACTCCGGATCAATGGACAGACAGTCAAGCTGCGCGGTGCCTGCATTCACTCAGACAACGGTCCGCTTGGTGCGGTTTCTCTGCCCGCAGCAGAGGTGCGCAAGATCACCAAGCTAAAAGAAGCCGGATTCAACGCCATTCGCGTCTCGCACAACCCTGCCAGTCAGGCGCTGCTTAACGCCTGCGACCAGGTGGGCATGTATGTGATGAACGAGTCCTTCGATCAGTGGAGCGTCGAGAAATCGGAATTCGATTACGCCCGTAACTTTGCGGAATGGTGGGAACGAGACGTCGAATCCATGGTTTTGGGTTCGCGCAATCACGCCAGCGTCATCATGTATTCAATTGGAAACGAGATCCCCGAGTTGGGAACGCCGGCCGGTCGAGTCTGGAATCGCAAATTAGCCGACAAGTGCCGTGCCTTAGATTCGAGTCGCCCGGTTACCAACGGTGTGAACACCTTGTTGGCCATCGATGTTGAGGCTTTAATGGCAAAGGCCGGCGGACTAAACACATTGATGGGGGACATGGCTGACCCAAGCGAAGGATTCAGCAAGATTGCGGTTTCGGAGTCTGTGAGTGGTGCAATCGAGGAGGTGGCAGACGCACTCGATGTGATGGGCTACAACTACGCCGAGACTCGTTATGCGTTAGACCTTTTGGAGCACCCAGATCGTGTGTTGGTTGGGTCGGAAACCTTTGCCAGCGGTATCGCCGCCAACTGGGAGTTGGTTCAAAAGTATTCGCACGTGATTGGTGACTTTACCTGGACGGGTTGGGATTACCTGGGCGAAGCCGGTATTGGTGCCAACGCATACGAGGGGCAAGAAGAGTTCTCTGGAGGGCTGGGTCGCGAGTACCCATTCTTGCTTGCTTACTGCGGGGATATCGACATCACCGGTTTTAGGCGCCCGGCTTCTTACTACCGAGAAATTGTGTTTGGCTTGCGAACCAACCCGTACATCGCGGTTCAAAAGCCGCAGTTCGCCGGAATCAAACGGGTGTCTAAGTCGCCCTGGGCTTGGCCCGATGTGGTGGCAAGTTGGACTTGGACTGGCAACGAGGGCAAGGCCCTAGACATCGATGTCTATTCGGCCGGAACCGAGGTGGAGCTGTTCCTAAACGGCAAGTCGGTGGGGCGTTCGCCAGTTGGTGGCAAGCAAGGGTTTGTGGCTAGTTTTAGTGTGCCATGGCAGCCAGGTGTGCTCGAGGCCGTAAGTTACGACCGGGGTGTCCAGTTGGGCAGTACAGCCTTGGAATCATCCACTCAACCGGCCCGCCTGCAGGTGAGCGTTGATCGAACTCAACTTTTGGCAAACGGATTAGATCTTGCCTTCTTGGAGGTGGAACTGTTGGATCAAAACGGCCATCTGGACTACCAAGCGACCACCGAGGTAAGAGTGACTGTTGAAGGAGCCGGTGTTTTGGCGGGATTTGCCAGTGCCAAACCCGACCCAGCCGAGCGGTTCGATTCCCAGACTGTAACCACATTTGATGCCAGGGCGCTCGCCGTATTGCGGGCAACCAGCGCTGGGTCACTCTTGGTTACTGTGACCGCGCCCAGTTACCCGCAACAGCAGTTTGAACTAACCGCTAGTTAGTCGTCTGAACCGCCGGCAAACTTGACCGAGCCCAGGTTGGCGGCCGAGTTAGCTGCGGTGCCCGGCATGTTCTGCGTGCTTGGGGTGCTGATGATGTTTGTTGAGCTGCTAGAAATACCGGTTCCGCTTGCGGTAACGGTACTTGGCAATAGCGACGAAGTTACGATTGCCGATGCGATTGCGGTGGCGATTCCCAAGGCGATTACCTTGTAGGAGTACTTGCGTTCCGGGGTCTCGTCGTAGATGA
>CAIYOE010000046.1 GCA_903927775.1 uncultured Micrococcales bacterium
AGGGCTTCGTCTAGAAAGAGCACTCCCCTATGGGCTTGCGAGACCGCCCCCGGCCGCGGCATGCCTTTGCCACCTCCAACTATTGCAGCCACAGAAGCGGTGTGGTGCGGTGCTTGAAACCTAGGGTCCTGGTTCAGCTCAGTCACCTGAGAAAGTTGCCCAACCAGGCTCTCTACCGCTGCCACCTCCAGCGCCTGATCCAAGTTCAAGCGCGGAAGTATGGTTGGCAATCGCTCGGCCAACATAGTTTTTCCGGCGCCTGGGCTTCCCGACATTGCTAGGTGATGCCCACCGGCCGCGGCAACAATCAAGGCGTTTACTGCTACAGACTGGCCTACCACCTGAGCGAGGTCTAGCTCCTGAACCTGGTTTGAGTCAATATCACTGTTGGGCCCTCTCGAGCCCGAATCGGCATGCTGAGGCAAAACTGCCCCCGTCCGCAGGGCACCGACCAGTTCCAACAATGTAGACGATCCAAAACTTTGAATGCCCTGCACCAAACTCGCTTCACCAAGGTTTGCCGCTGGCACCACAACCCGCTCAAATCCCGCGTTTTTGGCTGCCAACACCATGGGCACCACGCCTCGAACCGGACTCAGGTGTCCGTCTAGACCCAGTTCACCAATGAACAAGGTTTCCCTCACGGAATCGGTGGGGATCGATTCCATCGCTGCCAAAATGGCTACCGCTATTGCTAAATCAAAGCTTGATCCAGACTTTGGAACCGAAGCCGGCGACAGATTAACGGTTATTTTCCGAGCCGGAAACGGAAACCCGCTGTTACTACAAGCCGACCGAACCCTGGACGTTGCCTCCGACAGCGAGGCATCCGGTAGCCCAACCAGCACAAATGCCGGTAGGTTGGCGCTGATGTCGGCTTCTACCTGAACCGGTGTGCCAGATAACCCAAGCAGACTTATGGCGTGAGCTTTGGCTATGGGCATCAGTGCACCTGCTTTAGGTGTTCGACTCGAACCCGACCGCCGGTAACAATCACACCGATGGCGTCGAACCTAACCTGAGTGTTGGAAACCCGGTGGGTATGGCACCACTCCGCTGCCAATCGCCGAATCCGAGCCAGTTTGTCGGCAGTTATAGCTTGAAATGGGTGTCCGGCACTGGTTGAGGTCCTAGTTTTCACCTCGACGAAGACGAGCGCACCGTGATCAGTTGCGATGATATCGATTTCGCCCGACTTGCTTCGAGCGTTGCGTTGCAGAATCTGATAGCCATTACGTGTCAGGTATTCGCAGGCCCGGTCTTCGCCGTAACGGCCCAGCCAAATGTTGTTATCGTTCACCAAACCAGATTGCTGGCTGGCGCCTATAAGAAACTCCCCGCAAGCTCAACTTGTGAACAAACTCGGTTTGGTATGGCTGTTGAAAGCTATTCGCCTACGGCAAGGTCCTTAGGTAGCTGAAATTGCTGCCCCTCAAGCTCTTCGATGTTTACGTCCTTAAAGGTCCGTACCTTGACGGTCTTAATAAAGCGGTCCTGACGGTTGATGTCCCAAACCCAGACATCTTTTAGTTCAAGTTCAAAGTAGAAGTCAGTCGCCGTATCAGTTCGTTTGAACTCAACCTCGTTGGCCAGGTAAAGGCGTCTCTCGGTTTCCACCAAATACTTGAAGGTTCCCACCACATCGCGGAATTCCCGCAGCAAGGCCACCTCGGCCTGGCGATCTAGTTCATCGAATTCGTTCTCGTCCATCGACTTAAGTCTATGTCTTGCTTAGAAGAGTGAATCCTGAGCCAAAATTTTTGTCAACCAGGTTTGCCTGTGCTGCGCAGCTGGCCCAATAGTCCGCAGCGCTTCCAGGTGTGCAGCCGAGGAATACCCCTTGTTTCCGGCGATTCCATAGGCTGCTAACCCAGCATCGGCCGCCACCATTTGCTCCATGAGTCGGTCTCTGACCACCTTGGCCAACACCGATGCGGCTGCCACGCTCACGCAGTCGCGGTCGGCTTTGGTTTGAACCATCGATGGCACCGCCCCAACTGCTCCCCCAAGCCAATTGTGCGAACCGTCCAAGATTGCTTTGGCACTTGATGGTTCCGAACCGATTTGAGCCCGCAGTTCCGCAGGAAGGTCTCGCACCGCTCTCTCGGCAGCCAGGCTGAGGCAACGTGTGATTCCCAAAGAATCGATTTCTGCTGCGGTTGCCATGCCAACTGCCCAGCCGCTCACCCAAGCAGCAACAGGTTCAAATATCCGTTCGCGCGTTTTTTGCGGAATCAGTTTGGAATCGCAAAGCTCCCCGGGCCAATCTTGTCGACCCGAATGACCTGAGGCTTCTAGGACTGCCACCCCAACGGCAACCGGACCAAAGAGCGATCCGCGACCGACCTCATCGATGCCGATAACAAAGCGAACACCCGAGTCAAAGAGTGACTGTTCGAGGCTAAGGGTTGGGTACGTTTTTGAAGACATTGGCGTGATTGTCTAGCCAGGTCAGGTGCCCGAGTGGCCAGGAGATAACCACTGCGCGGCCCACAATGAACTTCTTGTCGACAAAACCCTTGCTCGGCAGGTCCTTGTGGAAACGAGAGTCCTCGGAGTTGTCGCGGTTATCGCCCATGACCCAGATTGAGTTAGCGGGTACGGTCACGTCGAACTCCACGGTGCTTGGCAGAGCGCCCTTGATCACGTAGTCCTCGGTAATGGGCACACCATTCACGGTTACGTGATGGGTCGCATCGCAGCACTTGACGTGGTCTCCGGGCAAGCCGATTACACGCTTGACCAGGTGCACATCGCTGTCCGGGGCAATGATGCCAAAAGCGCTGAGGAACCAGTCCTGGGCCTGAGTCCAGAAAGGAACTTCTGGCTTGGTCACAGGCCCCAACCAGCCGCCCGGATCGCGGAACACAACGACATCGCCGCGTTCGATTGGAATCACGTTGGGCACCAGTTCGTTCACCACGATGCGGTCATTGATCTGAAGAGTGTTCAGCATTGACCCCGATGGAATGAAGAACGAACGCACCAGGAAGGACTTGATCAAAAGCGAAAGAATCAATGCGGTCAGCAAAATACCGATTAGGTCAATGAGAAAAACCACCACCGGGTTGCGGCGCCACTTTGGGCCAGCTTCCGTTAAACGACGATTCCGGGCCCTCTGTCTGCGAAATACATTTGCAGGTTCAGGGAGCCCGGAATTAGTCATTTTTCTAGTTTACGCTCAGAAACTGAACGCAAGCCAAAGATTTAGGCCTGAACGGCGTCGCGCTTTTCCTTGATCTTTGCCTTCTTGCCGCGAAGATCGCGCAGGAAGTAAAGCTTGGCACGGCGAACATCGCCACGGGTAACGACAACGATCTTGTCTAGAACTGGGGAGTGCACTGGGAAAGTACGCTCAACGCCAACCTGGAACGAAATCTTGCGAACGGTGAAGCTCTCGCGAACTCCGTGACCCGACTTGCGGATTACGATGCCCTTGAAAACCTGAACACGGCTGCGGTTACCTTCGATGATGTTTACGTGAACCTCGACGGTGTCACCGGCACGGAAAGCTGGGATGTCTGAGCGCAGGCTAGCTGCGTCTACGGAGTCCAAAATATGCATTTTGTTTTATCACTATCTGTATCAGCGCGCAGGTCATCAACAAGAAAAGGGTTGTTATTTGCTTTGGACAGCCAGGTTCCCCTGCGGCAGAACACATCTAGCGGCGCGTCCAAACCTCTATCCTGCCACATTTGGGCATCGATGGCAAAGATTTGGGTTGCTAAAGAGCTTGGCTATTCACCCAGTAGGTCTGGGCGAACTCGCTTGGTGCGCTCCACTTGCTGTTCATGACGCCATTTAGCGATAGCCGCGTGGTTGCCACTAAGCAGAACCGGCGGAACCTCTAAACCACGCCAGACGGCCGGTTTGGTATAGCTCGGATACTCTAGTAGGCCTTCGCCAGAGTGGCTTTCTTCGATGAGGCTTTCGGCGTTGCCGATCACGCCGGGAATCAAACGAACTATCGCCTCGGTCATAGCGATAGCCGCAACCTCGCCACCGTTCAGAACATAGTCACCGATGCTGATTAGGCGAACCTTGCCTTTGGTGGCTGCGTAGTCGACAACTCGCTGATCAATGCCCTCGTAGCGGCCGCAGGCAAAAACTATTCTGTTTTCCTGCGCCAGTTCATAGGCCAAAGACTGGTTGAAAACCTCTCCCGCAGGCGAGGTAAAGATTATGGTGGCGTCGGTTTCTTCTTCAAGAATCTGATCAAGAGCCAGACCCCAGGGTTCGGGCTTCATGAGCATGCCAGCTCCGCCACCGTATGGGGTGTCGTCTACCGTGCGGTGCTTGTCGAACGTGAAATCTCGCAGATCGTGTGCCTGAAACTGAATCAACCCGGCTTGGCGAGCCTTTCCTAGAAGCGAAAGGTCTAATGCCTGAAAGTAGTCTGGGAAAATCGAAACCGCATCGATGCGCATTTCAAACCGCTATTCAGCGTCTTCGGCTGCGATGCCTGCGCCAACGGCCTCGGATTCAGAGTATTCGGCTTCGTCTTCGTCTGAAGTTGCAGGCTCCGGAGTTGCCAGCTCTGGCAAAACTTCTTCGAATAATCCGGTCGG
>CAIYOE010000047.1 GCA_903927775.1 uncultured Micrococcales bacterium
GAGGCAGATGAGTCCGATGGCTCGTTCCTGCACTATGAAACCGCGATCGCTTTGATAACAAATGTTGATCCAGATCACCTGGATCACTACGGTTCCCTTGAGGCTTTTGAAGCTGAGTTTGCCAAGTTTGCTCAGGGCGCTAAGGACTTCGTTGCGATCAGCACCGATGACCCCGGTGCGGTGCGCGTAAGCAAATTACTCACAGGTAAAAAGGTCATTGGATTCGGAACTTCCGAAGGTTCGGCTGTGCGGTTGACCCGCATCGATGCCTCTGGCGCCAAGGTTAACTTTGATGTCGCCGTGGGTGGTCTCACTCTGAGTGCTGAACTACAGGTACCTGGAGAACACAACGCTATAAATGCAGCTGGAGCCTTGGCGGTTCTGGTGGGACTGGGTTTCGATGCACAGCAAGCGCTGGCAGGAATCGAGCAGTTCGGCGGAACCGAGCGCAGATTCGAGCTCCACGGCGAGGTTCGCCACGTAAAGGTTTACGATGACTTTGCGCACCATCCAACCGAGGTCGCGGCCGCGCTCAAGGCCGCTCGCGCGGTGGTGGGCGCCGGAAAGTTGATCACGGTTTTCCAGCCGCATCTTTACAGCCGTACCCGTCTGATGAAGCATGAGTTCGCGCAGGCGCTTGCTGCCAGCGATCAGGTTGTGGTTCTAGACATTTATGCCGCTCGAGAAGATCCCGAGCCAGGTGTTACCGGAGCGCTAGTTTCAGAGTCCTTCTCTGATCAGTCCAAGGTGCACTACGTGCCGCTCTGGGCCGATGCCCCCGCAGTGGCCGCCAGCCTAGCCGGCCCCGGTGACTTCATAATCACAATGGGTTGTGGCGACGTATACCGTATGGTTCCCGAGCTTCTCGCCGCGCTAAAGGCCTAGTTACTTGAAACGACCGCATGTTCCGGGTGGCCAAAAGCCTAATCCGAAATCAACGCCTGTAACGCCCAAGAAGCCGGCTCGGCTAGCAGCGCCTGCAGCGTCAAAGAAGCCAAACCTCAAGCAAGAGGGCGCAAAACTAGGTCGCCTCGCAGCCTACGACACCAAGCAAAAACGTTTAGCCGCCCGGGCTCAGCGACGAGAGTTCCGCAGATTCACCAGCGGCAATCGCACCAGGTTGATTTTGGTAGGTTCCGGTGTGGTATCTGTTTTGGTTTTAGTCGGTTTGGTGTTGGCAACCATGTTCACACCGCTTCTGGCAATTCAGAACATCGATGTGGTTGGAACTCACCGAGTCAAGTCCGCCACTGTCAAGAATGCTGTCAAGTCACTGATGGGTACCCCGTTGACCATGGTGAGCGAAACTCAGATTCAACAGAGATTGTCTGCCTTCCCTTTGATCGAAAGTTTCACAACCGTTAGCCTGCCGCCGCACACTTTGCGGATTGTGATATTGGAACGACAGCCAATCGGAATCGTGAACCTGGGCGGCACCGACTACCTTTACGACCCGGCCGGTGTTCAGATTGAACCAACTAAGGCCACGGGGCGCTATCCCCGAGTTTTGGTGAACGGCGATCCACACGATAACCCAAACTACAGAGCCGCCATCGATGTGCTTTTGGCAATGCCGGTCGACGTGTTCCCAAGAATTGCCAGCATTCAGGCCACCTCTAAGGACGACGTACGTATTCGCCTGCGTGGAGTGGCTAACCAGCAGATCCTTTGGGGCGATTCATCAGACTCGATTCTGAAGAGCAAGGTGTTGGCGGCTCTGATGGCGAATACCAAGTCCAAGAACTCGTTAACTTTCGACGTGTCCTCGCCCAAAGCTCCCACGGTACGTTACGGAAATTTTTAGACACGCCTGAGCGCTTGCGCCATTTGCGGCCCCGCCACACTTACCTTTCTGGCGCAGGCTCAAAATCGGTCCGAACCCTAAGTTTCAGGCTTAACTTGAAGCTTTAGATCGAGCCGAACCTGCGTGAATGCACTAGCTGGAGGTAATAAATGAGTGGCTTGAACAGCAACTACCTAGCCGTTATCAAGGTTGTGGGAGTTGGCGGCGGTGGCGTGAACGCGCTGAACCGCATGATCGACGCCGACCTACGCGGGGTCGAGTTTATCGCCATCAACACCGACGCCCAGCAGCTGCTCATGAGTGAGGCCCACGTCAAGCTAGACATTGGTCGCGACCTAACCCGCGGCCTCGGCGCTGGCGCTGACCCTGAAATTGGTCGTCGCGCTGCAGAAGAACATGAAGACGAAATTGAGGCCGCCATCAAGGGTGCCGACATGGTCTTCGTTTCTGCAGGCGAGGGCGGCGGTACCGGTACCGGAGCCGCCCCAGTGGTTGCTCGCATTGCCAAGAAGCTAGGCGCCCTCACCGTGGGCGTGGTCACCAGGCCATTCAATTTCGAAGGAAAGCGTCGCGCAGAGCAGGCAGAGTCGGGCATTGAAAGCCTCCGTGCCGAGGTCGACACCCTGATTGTGGTTCCAAACCAGCGTCTGCTCGAAATGAGCAACAAGACTGTTTCTGCTATCGAAGCCTTCAAGATTGCCGACGATGTTCTTCGCGCCGGTGTCCAAGGCATTACCGACCTAATCACCACCCCTGGCCTAATCAACGTTGACTTCAACGACGTCAAGTCTGTTATGCAGGGCGCCGGAAGCGCGCTCATGGGTATCGGTACGGCCAAGGGTGAACACCGTGCCATTCGCGCTGCCGAGATCGCGGTTTCCAACCCGCTACTCGAGGCCAGCATCGAGGGCGCTCACGGCGTACTACTTCAGATTGCCGGTGCATCCGACCTGGGTCTTCACGAAATCGATGAAGCAGCTCGTCTGGTCTCCGAGGTTGTCAGCAAGGAAGCCAACATCATCTTCGGGTCTACCATCGATGACACCCTTGGCGACGAAGTCCGCATCACGGTTATCGCGGCTGGGTTCGACAGCGGCAGCCCAAGCTACCGCAAAGCAGAGCGCGGAGTGTTTGCAGCACCTGCTCCGGAGGCATCTGCGGCGGCCACTCCAATGCTGCCAACTGCTCCTGTTGCAAGCGGCTTGGATTCCTTCTTGGGGGCAGACGACGCAGACCCAACTACCGCCGCTATCCCAGTTGTAGAGACTGAGCCCGCTAAAAAGGCTAGTTCGCTCTGGGGCGATGAGCTAGACCTGCCGAACTTCTTGCGCTGAGTCTGACCGTGGTCGATCAGCAACTTGCCGAGCGCTATCAATCTGTTACCCAGAGCGTTGCGCAGGCGATTGCTGCGGCCAACCGTGATGCCGGCGAAGTCACCACGATTGTCGTAACCAAATTCCACCCAGCTCAAATGGTTTTAGACCTGCTCGAGTTGGGCGCCCGAGATTTCGGCGAGAACAAAGACCAAGAGGCCGCGCCTAAGGCAGCCCAGGTTCGAGCACTTGATGTCCCAGAACACCGATGGCATTTCGTTGGACAGCTGCAGTCCAACAAGGTAAAGAGCGTGCTCAACTACGCCGCGGCAATCCACTCGCTAGACCGCGAATCCTTGCTGGGAGCGTTGGTCAAAGAGGTTGCCAAAAAGAAAGCTGTTGGCGAATTCAAAGACATCGATGTGTTTATTGAATTGAACCTCACCGATGATCCCGAGCGGGGCGGAATGCAACCTGCGGACCTCACCCGATTCGCCACCTCTGTTTTGGAATCGCCAGGAGTGAATCTGGTTGGAGTCATGGGCGTGGCATCGCTGGATAACCAAATCGAGGCCGATTTTGAACGAATCCGCTTGGCCTCGGAAACCCTTAGAACCCTAAAACCCGAGGCAAACCTAATCTCGGCAGGAATGTCAGGCGATTTCGGCACCGCGATACAGTATGGCGCGACACACCTTCGGATCGGAACTGCAATAACGGGTCCACGGCAATACAACTAATAACCTGAATTGAGTTCTGTTTTTGGAACCACAAGTTTTAGGAGTCAATATGTCGGACAACATCGCTTCGCGCGCAATGGGTTGGTTTGGTTTCGGCCAAGACAGCAACCAGGCATACCCAACTCAGGCGGCGGCACCGGCGGCAACCCGTGCCAACGTGACTCGACTTCCAGCTCGTTCGGTTCGCCGCGCAGCCGGTGACATCAGCGAGATCGTCACCTTCCAGCCAAAGTCCTATAAAGAAGCCGCGTCGATCGCTGCAGTGTTTCGCGAGGGCATCCCGGTAATCATCAACATGTCAGACCTGAACGATGTAGATGCTAGCCACATGGTGCACTTTATTTCCGGCCTCAAAGAGGGTCTAGAGGGCAACATCAAGCGTGTTACCGCAAAGGTTTTTGTGCTCGGACCGACCCACGTTTCGGTCAGCGATGATGACGAAGAGCTTGGCGATTCGTCGAGCGACGACCTAATCATTCGCCCGTAATCCAGAAAAACCATGCACCTTATTTTTGCGTTACTTGGTTGGGCGCTTTCGCTTTACTTTTACGCATTGCTGGGTCGCTTCGTCCTTGACTTGATCCTGTCTTTAAATCGGCAGTTTCGACCTCGCGGCTTCTTTTTAGTCTTAGCCGAAGTCATCATGACCGTCACCGATCCAGCGCTAAGGCTGCTTCGTAAAGTGATTCGGCCGATTCGACTAGGCGGCCTGATGTTAGATTTCAGCATAACGATCGCCATGATTTTAGTGAGCATTCTCAGCGGCTTCGTATCATCGCTCGGTTAGGCATTTGCTTCAGCCTTGGGGTAATCTTGCAAACGTAACTTTCCCCTGAAAAAGAGGTTTTAGGCATGCCATTGACGCCAGAAGACGTTGTAAATAAGAGGTTCCAGCCGACCAAATTTCGTGAGGGTTACGACCAGGACGAGGTCGATGATTTCCTGGATGAAATTGTTGTTGAGCTTCGCCGTCTGACCCACGAGAACGAGGACCTTCGTCAGCGACTGTTGGCCTCGGAAGGCCGTATTGCCGAGTTGCAGCGCAGTGGCGCGGGCTTGGTAGCTCAGATCCAGGCCCCGGCGGCACCTGAGGTGACTGTGGTACCTAGCTCATTCCCAGAGGCCGTAGCCGACCCGAGCACTCTTGACTCAAGCAACACCAATAACCTATTGCAGTTGGCCCGCAAGCTGCACGATGAGCACGTTGCCGAGGGCATGGCCAAGCGCGACGCCCTAATCGCCGAGGGTCACGCCACCGCAGCTCGTTTGGTCCGCGAAGCCGAAGCTGCACAGCGTGCCGAGTTCAGCCGGTTCGAACGCGAAAAGGCATTGGTGGAACACAGCATCCACGAACTTCGTAGTTATGAACGCGAATACCGTCTAAAGCTCAAGGCATTCATTGAGTCTCAGCTGGCGGATCTTGACACTCCCAGTTTCGAGCGCGCAAACCCTGCCAGTGGCGGCAGCCGAGTTCTAGGTGGTTCGTTCACCGGAGCGGTGCCAACCTCGGGCTTCTAGCCTTAGTTGCCTTCTGGTGAAGCGGTTCCTTACTAAAAACTACCTGTGGTTCTTTGCCACGGCTTTGGTTGTTCTTACCCTTGACCAGGCGGTCAAGGACTGGATGATTGCAACTCAGCCCCCGCACGTGTCGGTTCCAGTTCTTGGCCCGATCCTGCACTGGTACCTGACCTATAACGACTCCGCTGCTTTCAGCATTGGTTTCGGAGTCACTTGGGTTTTTACCGTAATCAGTGGTTTGGCGGCACTTGCCCTGCTCTGGTTCGGAAGCCGAATGCGCACTCTAGGCTGGGCATTGTTGGCCGGTGTTCTTCTTGGGGGAGTAGTCGGCAACCTAATTGACCGACTGGTTCGCGCACCTGGTTTTGGCTCCGGGCAAGTGGTGGACTACATCCAGGCGCCTTTTAATTTCCCTATTTTCAACCTGGCTGATTCGGCCATCTGCATTGTCGCTGGGATCGTGGTGATTCTCACCAGTCGCGGCAAAAAGATTGGTGGCGAGTAATGTCTCAGTTCAAGCAACTCCCGGTTCCGGGCGGTTTGGCTGGTGAACGAGCCGATGCCGGCATTTCCAAACTGCTGGGCATTTCCAGAAACGTGGCAGCCGACCTCCTGAGCGCCGGGAACGTGCAGCAAAACGGTGTCACTATTCAAAAATCCGACCGTCTGATCGAAGACGCATTCCTCGAGATTTCACTTCCCGAGACCAAGAATCAGTTGGAAATCGTGCCGGTTCAGGTGCCTGGTTTCAGCGTGATTTACCAGGATGACGACATCGTGGTGGTAGACAAACCCGCGGGTGTCGCATCGCATCCATCGGTGGGCTGGGATGGACCCACCGTGGGCGGAGCGTTGTTAGCCCAGGGCATCAGCATCAGCACTAGCGGTGCCCAGGAGCGCCAGGGGATTGTGCAGCGCCTAGATGTGGGGACCAGCGGCCTCATGGTTCTGGCCAAGAGCGAGTACGCCTACAGTGTTTTGAAGCAAGCTTTTAGAGACCGCGAGGTGCACAAGGTTTACCACGCGGTCATCCAGGGTCTGGCCGATCCGCTGGCCGGCACCTTTGATGCACCAATCGGACGCCACCCCAAGCACGAGTTCAAGTTCGCGGTGATGCAGGGAGGTAAGCCATCGGTGACTCACTACGAAACCCTCGAGGCCTTCCGCGCGGCCTCACTGGTTGAGATTGTTTTGGAGACCGGCCGTACCCACCAAATCAGGGTGCACTTCAGTGCTTTCAAGCACTCGCTGGTGGGTGACACCATGTATGGAGCAGACCCGATTTTGGCGGCCAAGGTGTCTTTGGATCGCCAGTGGTTGCACGCGGTTCGCCTGAGTTTCATGCACCCGACGCAGGGTCAAGTGGTGGAATTTGAGAGCAAGTATCCAGCCGATTTGGAACATGCTCTGACCGTACTTAGAGGCTACTGAGCCTGTCGGTAATAGCCGTTAGGCTATCTTTCTAAAGGGTTTTTACACAGGAGCAGGTGAACATTGGCGCAGCAGGATTCGTTCGTTCACCTTCACGTTCACACCGAGTACTCAATGCTCGACGGCGCCGCAAAAATCAAGCCGCTGGTAGCCGAGGCCGCCAGGTTGGAAATGCCTGCCATAGCCATTACCGATCACGGCAATAACTTTGGCTCCTACGAATTTCACAAGGCTGCCACCGAGGCTGGCATCAAACCAATAATCGGTATCGAGGCATATATCAGCCCGGGTAACCACCGCAGCGACCGCACCAGAGTTCGCTGGGGAGACGGCGGCGAAGACGATGTCTCTGGTGGTGGCGCGTACACCCACATGACCATGTTCGCTCAGAACAACGAGGGCATGCACAATCTGTTCCGTCTTTCGTCTTTGGCGTCTATCGAAGGCTTCTTTTATAAGCCGCGAATGGACCGCGAGCTGCTCAACAAGTACTCCAAGGGCATCATTGCCACCACCGGTTGCGTGGGTGGCGAGGTTCAGACTCGGTTGCGTCTGGGGCAGTACAAAGAGGCGGTTGCGGCGGCGGCCGAATTCAGAGACATCTTTGGAGCCGAGAACTTCTTTGTGGAGATCATGGATCACGGCATCCAAGTTGAGCGCAAGGTCATGGGCGATGTACTGCGTTTGGCCAAAGAACTTAACCTGCCGCTGCTTGCCACCAACGACCTGCATTACACGCACGCACACGATTCCGTGGCCCACGAGGCATTACTGTGTGTGCAGAGCGCAAGCACGTTGCTAGACCCAAACCGATTCAAGTTCGACGGCACCGAGTTCTACCTAAAAAGCGCAGCCGAGATGCGCCAGGTTTTCCGCGACCACCCAGAGGCCTGCGACAACACGCTTTTGGTTGCGGAACGCTGCGAGGTAAGTTTTGCCAAGCGAGACCTAATGCCGCGATTCCCGGTGCCAGAGGGACACACCGAAGACACTTGGCTAGAGGCCGAGGTTCAGGCAGGAATGCTGCGCCGCTTTAACGGCAACGTTCCGGAACGCCAAGCCAAGCAGGCTGCCTACGAGGTAGATGTGATCCAGAAGATGGGCTTCCCCGGTTACTTCTTGGTGGTTGCAGACTTTATCGCTTGGGCTCGCGCTCAGGGCATCCGGGTTGGTCCGGGCCGTGGTTCGGCTGCCGGTTCTATGGTGGCCTATGCCATGGGTATCACAGAGCTAGACCCAATTCATCACGGTTTGATCTTTGAGCGTTTCTTGAACCCGGAGCGCGTGAGCATGCCGGATATCGATGTCGACTTCGATGACCGTCGACGCGGCGAGGTCATTCGCTACGTGACTCAAAAATACGGTGAAGACCGCGTAGCTCAGATCGTGACCTACGGAACCATTAAGGCCAAGCAGTCACTCAAAGACGCTGGGCGTGTTTTGGGTATGCCGTATTCCGTGGGCGAAAAGCTAACCAAGGCAATGCCGCCCATGGTCTTGGGTCGCGATGTTTCGCTGGGCGAGTTAGTCACCAAGCCGGCGAACAAAGAAGAAGAAGCCAAGAGCCGTTACAAAGAGGGTCAGGAATTCCGCGACCTTATTTCCAGCGATGAAGACTCGGCCAAGACCTTTGAACTGGCTCGTGGCCTAGAGGGCCTAAAGCGTCAGTGGGGCGTTCACGCTGCCGGTGTAATCATGTCGGCGGAGCCACTGCTTGATGTGATTCC
>CAIYOE010000048.1 GCA_903927775.1 uncultured Micrococcales bacterium
ATCTGATTGCCAAGGGACTAAAGGCCGCAATCATGAAGAACCCTGCCCTGTTGGCAGAACCTCGCAACGCTGTGTTCAAAAACCCAGCCGAGCTTGGCACTCTGATCAACACCGACTCCTCGTTCCTCAAGAAGGTAAGCCCCGAACTGGCTGCACCGATTCAGGACGCATTCGCTCAGTCGGCGGTTTTGGTATTCCAGATCGCAGCCGGTGTAGTCGCTGTGGCTTGGGTTCTAACCTGGTTCCTCAAGGAAATCGCGCTTCGTACCAAGAGCGGCGTGCAGGAGCAGGCCGAGGCCAAGCAGGCTGCAAACGCTGCTTCGATGCACTAATCAGTTTCAACGTGAAAGGCTCGGTCTTCGGACCGAGCCTTTTGCTTTAAGTGCGCGTACCCACGGCTCTCTTTCCTGAGTGTGGTTATTAGTCTTTAAGAAAGCGCAGAATCTGAGGGGTTTCTATGCACTTACTGCTGGCACTGGCTATTTTTCTTGCACCCACATCGCCGTACCAAGCCAGCCCGGTCAACGAAGGGGCTTTGAGAAGCAGCCTGTCTATCGACATACGTGGGCAGGCGAATTGGCATGACACTTCGGCTGCAAAGTGGAATACAACGACACTGGAGGCCGCAAATGGATACCGTGAATACCAAGAAAGACTATTTCGAGCGCGCCTTGCTCGCCTTCACCGATCTGGTGCGGAAACTGTGCGGATTTCAGACTTTCACCGACCTGCTTCGATTTTGCCGTCCTATCTAGACAAGGTTGACAAGTACCGTGGCGATTTATTTCGCGGGCAACAACTAATTGGGTTTTCAAGCTCAGGTAACAAAGTTGCCAAAGTGTCTTGGGGTCCTGTAGACGCCAGTGACCTTACAAGTTATCTTTTTTGGGCAAAGACCGGAACATGTCGGCTTGGTGGCATTAGTTGGCTCAATCCGAATACTTGGTTTGTCCAAAACTGCGACCTAAACCCGGTAACTTCCGAAGACATTTTGCAGGCCGCACTTTTTACCCACTTGAGCGTTCCCGGGGCTAAAAACGCTTTCGATGAGCAGATTCAAGAGCTTGACTGGATCTTAAAAAACCGAGTCCCCTTCGAGATTAGATCGGGTGCAATCTATTGCCCGCAACTCAGGGATGAATTTGCGTCACCTTCCAATATCCCGCTGAAATACCAAGAATTCGGTGTGAAGTACCGGATTTCGTTTCGGAGCCAGAAGTGGAGTGCCATATTCAAACAAGTAGGTCCAGACATCCAAGCGGTAGCCAATCACATAAAACTTGAGCGAGATTCAATGGGCCGGCGTTTTTTGACTCCGTTTAGCACCTACTGGAGAAACTAAGAAATCACCGGCCTATCACCGATGAACGGCAGGTTGGCCGCCGCAAAGCGGGTGCGCATCACATCGATGGCCTCTGGGTTTTGATCCATCAGGACGATTCGGCGATCTAGTTCGAGGGCGGCCGCACCCGTGCTGCCCGACCCTGCAAAGAAGTCGATAACCAGGTCGCCTGGCTGACTGGAAGCCTGGAGGATTCGACGCAGAATTCCCAGCGGTTTCTG
>CAIYOE010000049.1 GCA_903927775.1 uncultured Micrococcales bacterium
CACCGCCCGTCACATCATGGAAGTCGTTTGTACCCGAAGTCGCTGCGCTAACCCGCAAGGGAGGCAGGTGCCTAAGGTATGGATGGTAACTGGGATGAAGTCGTAACAAGGTAGCCGTAGGGGAACCTGCGGCTGGATCACCTCCTTTCTAAGGAGATATCTGGAAAATCTTAGAATATTCCAGAAGGTCGATCGCTAACCTGATTCCGTATGAATCCTTAGGGATTCTTAGATTCAGTACGCGATTAAAACCCAAAGATCGAAAGGTCGGAGGGTTCGACTAGGAGCGCACAATTCAGTTTTTGCTGTCAGAAAGACTTACAAATCAAGTCATTCAACTAGTTTTATCATATTTCTAGCGGCTCTGCCGCCGCAACGCGGGGGTATAGCTCAGTTGGTAGAGCGCCAGCTTTGCAAGCTGGATGTCTGGGGTTCGAATCCCCATGCCTCCACCAATATATTGGCTAAGAAAAGGGGATGAGAATCTCGGTTCGACTGCCATGCCGCGATCAGCGGCAATGCTTAGGAACGCAGTCATCATGCAGAGCCTTTGCGAAAGCAAAGGATAATCCCCATGCCTCCACCAATTTCAGTGAATCTCTAATAGGGCCTGTAGCTCAGCTGGTTAGAGCATGCGCTTGATAAGCGCAGGGTCACTGGTTCGAATCCAGTCAGGCCCACCACCTTCCAACTGGGAAGAGACACTCACGAAACAATTTTTTTTCTGTCTACGCCAAGAGCGGGCAGATGATCCATCCGAATTTTTTACGGTTGTGCAGGATCCCAGGATCCGGTGCTTCCCCGAGGGCGACGTCCCATCGGAGGTTCTTTGACATCTGCAGATAGGGTAAAAAATACAACTTTGAGAGCTGAGTCCGCGGGCACCATACGTCTTGAGACGGCCGGTGTCCGCAGGAAATTTCAGAATGAACGATAATAAAAGCTACTAAGAGCACATGATGAATGCCTTGGTGCCTGTAGGCGACGAAGGACGTGATAAGCTGCGATAAGCTTCGGGGAGCGGCAAATACGCTATGATCCGGAGATTTCCGAATGGGGTAACCCGGTCAGAGTCATATCTGGCCATTGCCGTCTGAATACATAGGACGGCGAAAGCGACACCTGGTGAAGTGAAACATCTCAGTAACCAGAGGAAAAGAAAGTGAAACGATTCCGTCAGTAGTGGCGAGCGAAAGCGGAAGAGCCCAAACCGGAGGACTTGTCCTCCGGGGTTGTAGGACCCCGATGTGGGAGTCAGAAGATTAGGTGAAGCGTGTGGAAAAGCGCTCCATAGAAGGTGACAGACCTGTAACCAAAAATCCGATGACCCCTAGGGAGTTCCTGAGTAATGCCATCCACGTGAAACTTGGCATGAATCCACGGAGACCACTCCGTAAGGCTAAATACTAACAGGCGACCGATAGTGAACAAGTACCGCGAGGGAAAGGTGAAAAGAACCGCTGCGAGCGGAGTGAAATAGTACCTGAAATCATGTGCTTACAAGGTGTCAGAGCCCCGCAAGGGGTGATGGCGTGCCTTTTGCTTAATGAGTCTGCGAGTTAGCATCAGTGGCAAGTCTAAGTCCTTCTGGGACGGAGGCGAAGCGAAAGCGAGTCCGAAATGGACGCCCAGCTGCTGGTGCTAGACCCGAAGCGGAGGTGATCTACCCATGGTCAGGTTGAAGTCCCGGTAACACGGGATGGAGGACCGAACCGGTGAACGTTGAAAAGTTCTCGGATGAACTGTGGGTAGGAGCGAAAGACTAATCAAACCCCGTCATAGCTGGTTCTCTCCGAAATCTATTGAGGTAGAGCCTTGGACGCTGACCTACGGAGGTAGAGCACTGGATGAACTAGGGCCCATACCCGGGTACCGAATTCAATCAAACTCCGAATGCCGTAGGGTGAAGTCCAGGAGGCAGAATGCGAGGGATAAGCTTCGTATTCGAGAGGGAAACAACCCAGACCAGCAGCTAAGGTGCCTAAATACCGCTCAGTGGAAAGGATGTGAGATTGCTTAGACAGTGAGGATGTTGGCTTAGAGGCAGCCACCATTTAAACAGTGCGTAATAGCTGACTCATCGAGCGATCTTGCGCCGAAAATGATTGGCGATAAGCGGTATACCGAAGCTCTGGATGCATGACCGGTTCGCCGGACATGCGTGGTAGGAGAGCGTTGTCGGTGCATTGAAGCCATGTGGAAACGCTAGGTGGAGTGCCGACAAGTGAGGATGCAGACATGAGTAGCGACAAGCCGGGTTGAATTCCCGGCCGCCGTAAACCCAAGGTTTCCTGGGGAAGGTTCGTCCTCCCAGGGTTAGTCGGAACCTAAGGCGAGGCCGAGAGGCGTAGTCGATGGATAGCAGGTTGATATTCCTGCACCTGCAATGGTTAAGCTTACAGGGGACATATAGTGGGAGAAGAATCGCCGATTGAAAGTGGCGGTTCCGAAAGGTGACGTGGAAGCTACGGCTGAAGCGGACTCTTCAAACACCGTATCGAGAAAAGCCTGTAAGTGTTCCCATGGCAGTCCGTACCGTAAACCGACACAGGTGGGTGGGTCGAATAGACTAAGGCGCGTGAGTGAAACCTCGTTAAGGAACTCGGCAATCTAGCCCCGTAACTTCGGAAGAAGGGGTCCCTTCAGCAATGAAGGGCGCAGTGAATTGGGTCAACCGACTGTTTAACAAAAACACAGCACTCTGCTAAGACGCAAGTCGACGTATAGGGTGTGACACGTGACCAATGCGGAAAGATTACGGTAACTTGTTAGCCGCAAGGCGAAGCTCGGAGCCCAAGTCCCCGTGAATGTCGGCCGTAACTATAACGGTCCTAAGGTAGCGAAATTCCTTGTCGGGTAAGTTCCGACCTGCACGAATCGTGTAACGAGTTGACCGCTGTCTCAACGAGGAGCTCAGCGAAGTTGTAGTGGCGGTGAAGATGCCGCCTGCCCGCAGTAGGACGGAAAGACCCTATGCACCTTTACTGTACGCTGTCACTGGTTTTTCGGTTTTCATGCTTAGTGTAAGTGGGAGACTTTGATTCGAATCTTTCGGGGTTCGATGAGTCGTCAATGAAACACCACCCTTGCAAATTGGAGAATCTAACTTCGGCCCGTTATCCGGGCGAAGGACCATGGCAGCCGGTCAGTTTGACTGGGGCGGTCTCCTCCCAAAGAGTAACGGAGGAGTGCGAAGGTTGGCTCAGCCCGGTTGATAATCGGGTGACGAGTACATGGATATAAGCCAGCTTAACTGCGAGACACACATGTCGAGCAGGGACGAAAGTCGGCCCAAGTGATCCGGTGGTTGAATGTGGAATTGCCATCGCTCAACGGACAAAAGGTACGCTAGGGATAACAGGCTGATCATGCCCAAGAGCTCATATCGACGGCATGGTTTGGCACCTCGATGTCGGCTCATCACATCCTGGGGCTGGAGAAGGTCCCAAGGGTCCGGCTGTTCGCCGGTTAAAGTGGTACGCGAGCTGGGTTCAGAACGTCGCGAGACAGTTC
>CAIYOE010000050.1 GCA_903927775.1 uncultured Micrococcales bacterium
CAAACAAAGTTTCCCAATCGCAAAATGGTCACAACTACACTCGGGATATGGACACTTCTTTGGCTCGGGCAAATGCACAGTGACGTTACGTTACCTATGCCAACTATCCGCGAGGTCTCCGAAAAACCAATAAAAGACGTATTTAAACTCTTTCGAACCGGGGCTGACGGCCTGACAACCGAGCAGGCTGACTCTCGGTTGGAAACCCTCGGCCCGAATGTTATTTCAGCCAAACGGGTGCGATGGTGGGGCATCCTGCTTAGGCAATTCAGAAACCCGATTCTGTGGTTGTTGGGCTCAGTTGTTGTTTTGTCTGCTGTTTTAGGCGACGCCGGCAACTCGGCCGTCATTGGATTCATCATTGTGATGTCTGTGGGGCTAAGTTTCATTACCGAATTCCGGGCCGAGCACGCCGCTTCGATTCTTCACGCTCGAGTGAGTCATAAAGTCACGGTTATACGCCACGGCAAAACCATCGATGTAGACCTCACCACTGTCGTCCCGGGCGACCTCGTTCGCTTGCATACAGGTGTGATAGTGCCTGCAGATATTCGTCTAACAGCAGTCGAAGGGCTGGAGTGTGACGAAAGCATAATTTCAGGTGAATCTCAAACCGTTCCCAAAAGTGCCGAATACATCCCGAGTACCTTGAATAATTGCGCGCTTATGGGCACTATCGTCCGTTCGGGCTCGGGGCAGGGAATAGTAGTTTCAACCGGCTCTAGAACTGAATTCGGTCAAATT
Source organism: uncultured Micrococcales bacterium (assembly GCA_903927775.1). Classification (GTDB taxonomy): domain Bacteria; phylum Actinomycetota; class Actinomycetes; order Actinomycetales; family Microbacteriaceae; genus Rhodoluna. The sequence continues at coordinate 745 of CAIYOE010000050.1, forward strand.
GCCCTGCAGCTAAGTACCAGAGAACCACAAACTTACTTCCAGGCCGGTTTGCAGAAGTTCTCCACTTTCCTGCTGATTGTTGCGCTGCTACTAACTGCGGCCGTTGTAATCGGGAATCTAATTCTTGGTCGACCAATCATCGGCACCCTTCTATTTGCGCTTGCGCTGGCGGTGGGTATGACACCCCAACTCTTGCCCGCAATTTTGAGCAGTAGCCTCGCTATTGGGTCCCGCGAACTCGCCAAACAGGGCGTTCTAGTCAAGCGCCTCATAAGTATCGAAGACCTCGGTGATATCGACATGCTGGTGACCGACAAGACAGGCACTCTTACAACAGGAATCATTGGATTCGACAAAGCTGTCGCTGTTGGCAAGCACGATCCGTTTAGTTTTGGACTGCTCGCGATTGATTCCGAATACAACGAAGCGCTTGTCAGTTCTGCCGGTATGAACGCCCTTGACGCAGCACTATGGTCCTCCGAGAGTGCGGGAAAAGCTTTCGCCGCGCTGGGTCAGATTCAGAGAATGGCTTCTCTCCCGTTCGACTACGAGCGCCGACTGGCTTCTGTTCTTGTCCGTATGGGCGAGAAACAACTGATCGTTACCAAAGGTTCGCCCGAAGACTTGATTCCTCGCTGCGCCCGTGTGAGTAAGCTGGCCCACGAACAACTCAACGAGCTCTATTCCAAAGGGGCTCGGGTTTTAGCGGTTGCCAGTAAGTCTCACTCCTCAAGCACGCTGGGGATTTCAGATGAATCAGGGCTAACGCTATTGGGGTTTCTAAGTTTCACAGACCACTTAAAAGGCGATGCGCGTGCCTCACTCTTAGCGCTCTCTGACCTAGGGATAAAGCTGAAGATAGCCACCGGTGACAGCCCGGTTGCATCGTCCGCGATCTGCGCTCAGCTGGGCCTTGACATGGGAATTCCGCTCACTGGCCAAGAGATAGACGAACTTTCAGATGCCGAACTTGGCCAGGCAGTAGAAGCGCGACACATATTTGCCAGAGTCTCGCCAGAACAAAAATCGAGAATTCTAAAAGCATTACAGCGGGATGGTCGCGCTGTTGGTTTCTTGGGCGACGGAGTAAACGATGCCATAGCTCTGCACGATGCCGATGTGGGTATCTCTGTCGACTCAGCCACAGATGTTGCAAAGGACGCCGCAGATGTTGTTCTTCTAAAAAAGGACTTGGGGGTGCTGGTCAATGGCATTCGACTTGGCCGACGAGTATTCAACAACACAATCAAATACTTACTTATGGGCACATCGGGCGACTTTGGCAATATGTTCAGCGCCGCGATCGGTTCGGTGATTCTGCCATTTCTGCCAATGGCACCTGGTCAAGTATTGCTTCAGGACCTTATGTACGACAGCAGCCAGCTGGCAATTCCAACCGACAAAGTTGACCCCGAACAACTGGTGCGTCCATCCCATTGGAACATAGGTTTAATCCGAAGGTTCATGCTGGTGTTCGGGCCAATTTCATCGGTGTTTGACTTATTGACATTCGGACTCATGGTCTGGGGATTTCACGCATCGATGGCAGAGTTTCAGACCGGTTGGTTTGTGGAGTCGCTAGCAACCGCGAC
>CAIYOE010000051.1 GCA_903927775.1 uncultured Micrococcales bacterium
GATGGTCTTGTCTTTCAAGGCCTTCTCAACATCGGCACGCAAATCAGCCGAAAGCCCAACGGCCAACTGACCGTAGAACTCCTCTAGCAAACCCATGGCCAAATACAACTTGAGCACGTTCTCGTACCAGTCCAGCCCCTGAGTGCGGCTGTGGAAAACATCGATGCGTTCCGTGTAAGGATCCATGGCATCGGTTGGGTCCACGCCCAGCGCGCTTATGCGGCGGCTCAACTGGCGGTACTTGTCGAAACTCTTGGCGGCCGCCTCAGACAACTGAGTCTTGGCCAAAGTGGTGGGAGCAAACTTGAGCTCGGCGGTCATGATCTCGAAAGATGACAACTCCAAATAAGCCAGCTGACCCAAAAACGCCTTTGGCTCCGGAGTGTAAGGCGATAGGTCGACTTCGCCTTGGTTGCGGGCGGCACGCTCATCGCGGCTTGGCAACGCCAGCTTTGGCGCACGCTTTTTTAGGCCTTTAAGAATCCACTCGAACACGCCTCTAATGTTACCCAAGGCTCGGCAAAACGCGCACCGATGCCTGCCAGACGCCCCAATGAACACCCAAAAACCCACCCCGAGTAGACTGAACAGGTATCTATTCGCGCCGCGCGATCAACAAACCGGCGCGTGAGCGCGAGGAGCGCCCAGTTTCATGACCGAATTCACCAGCGAAATCATCGCCGAAAGCCACCCAGCCACCACTTTTGAATCGCTAGGCATTGCCAGCGACATGGTCGAAGCCCTGAACACCAGAGGCATCACCCACCCGTTTCCAATCCAAGAGGCGGCCATCCCGGTTGCCTTAAATGGCCAGGACATCATTGGTCAGGCCAAGACCGGAACCGGTAAAACCCTTGGCTTTGGACTACCGCTGTTGCAGCGCCTGGGAACCAGCCCGGCACTTGGCGCCAAGGCACTTATCGTTGTGCCAACCCGTGAACTTTGTGTTCAGGTAGCCGAGGACCTAACCCTGGCCGCCCAGAACCGCGACACCATGATCGCCGCCATTTACGGTGGTAAGGCCTACGAGGGCCAGGTTGCTCAGATCGACGCCGGCGCTCAGGTGCTAGTTGGCACCCCGGGTCGTTTGATCGACCTCAGCAAGCAGCACAAGCTAGACCTCTCCAAGATCGAGATCATGGTCCTGGATGAAGCCGACGAAATGCTTGACCTTGGCTTCTTGCCAGACATCGAGCGCCTTTTCGCTTACACCCCAGAGACCCGCCAGACCATGCTGTTCAGCGCCACCATGCCGGGCGCCATTGTGAACATGGCCCGCAAGTACCAGAACAAGGCTCTGCACATCCGTGTAAATGACCCCGATGAAGGCCAGACCAAAGCCGACATCGCCCAGTTTGTTTACCGTGCACACAGCATGGACAAAGACGAAGTGGTTGGCCGCATTTTGCAGGCCGAGGGCCGCGGCAAGACCGTGATCTTTGTAAAGACCAAGCGCGCAGCGGGCAAGCTGAGCGAAGAACTGATCGACCGCGGCTTCAACGCAACCGCCCTGCACGGCGACATGAGCCAAGAGGCCCGCGAGAAGTCGATGGCGCAGTTCCGTGCCGGCAAGAAAGACATTTTGGTTGC
>CAIYOE010000052.1 GCA_903927775.1 uncultured Micrococcales bacterium
CCTGTTCAGCGCCTGTGATCAGGTGGCCACCTTTGGTCTGGATTGCAACAACGCCGTGCAACTCACTGCCAACCAGTTGTCTTCGCTTCCAAGTTCCGGCGCCATGACCACATTGGTGCCGGATTTCAGCGGGCCAAATGCTGCCTCGGCACCGCAGTACCTGATTTCAGGTGGGTATAAGCACGCCATATTAGATGCGGCATCGATTGCGGCTACCAAGGTTTCGTTACCGTCTTTAGCTCCAGTATCGATTTCGGCCTTCTCGTACTTGCCATGGGGTGATCCGATTGCCACCGAGGGCGTAATTTTCACAAACCGAACCAACGGCAACAAGGCAATTATGTTCGGAGGGAAATACTACGAGTTCGCTACAGATACCAGCGCGGATATCGACTTCAAGCAATGGTTCCCCAGCAGCAACGGCACGTTGTCGTCGGACTCGGTTAGTTCCGTTTTGAGCAATCAGCCGGTTGAAAGTGTGGTTTCCAGCCCCAAGTTAAAGACCTTCGCTCTTACTCCTCTGGGTAAGCAAGCCATCGATGCGGCAACCCCGATTGTGGCGAACCCGCCGGTAATGCCCGATGCCTTCTTGAACAAAATTCAGCAGTTGGACGGAACGCTAGCGGCGCCTTTCCTAGCCAAGGCTCCGCTGGGAAAGAACACTTACTTTGTGGCAAATCAGGTTCGCAGAGCCGTGGTTAATTCCGAGTCGCTGGCTCGGCTCCAGACTCTGACCACTCGCGCTGACACCGTGATTTTGCCGCCGAGTGCGATTGCCCAGATTCAACTGGCCGGCCCGATCCTGGCTCCCGGAACACTGGTGAAAGATCCTGCCGGGCTTTATTACCTCACCGATGACCTGAACAACCTCAAGCAAGTCACGAACCCAACCCTGCTGCCCCTTTACGGTTTGGGCAACGGGTTCAAGGTAGCCAAGACCGACTTAAACGAGTACACCAAAACCGGAAACCTCGGAGGGTTCCGGATTACCTGCGGAACCAAGCAGTACTTTGCGATCTCGGGAGTTTGGCAGCCGATAGCAGATAGCTACGCCAGCGCCTATCCGGGAAGTTCGGTCACTTTGGCGAACAACACCTGTGCCAACCTAAAGTTCGGCACCACCGAACTTGGACGATTTGTTATTTCGCCAGCCAAGTTCACCTACCTGATGAGCGGTGGCAAACGCCGGCTAGTTGCCTCGGCAAAGCAGTATCAGGCGCTGCGCGGAACCACCCCGGTCGCTTTCAAAATCGATTCGCTGCTCAACGGCTTGCTTCCGCTGGGTGTGCCCTTGCCCGCAACCCAAAAGGCTCCAATTCTGAACCCGGCCGACAGCCCGGCGACCCCGTCTCCGACACCGGCTGAGACTCCGACCGCAAGCGCGAGGCCTACAACGACTCCAACCCCGACTCCAACCCCAACCCCAACTCCGACACCGACCGTCAAGGTGGTTACATATGTGGTTGTCTCGGGGGATACCCTGACCAAGATTGCCAATCGTTTCGGAACCACAGTGTCCGCCATCAAA
>CAIYOE010000053.1 GCA_903927775.1 uncultured Micrococcales bacterium
CGAAGATTCGACCAACTGAAGCGGGATGTTTACCGACTGAATTTGCCCGTCTGGCGAATAACCGGTGATCTGCAGCGTGTGCTGCCCCAGCTCTAGACCCTGGGGCAAAGCAAATTCGCCAGAGAAGCTGCCGCTGGAATCCGTGACCACACGGCCAATCTCAATCGGGGTACTAAAGATGTATACGATGACCTGCGCATTGGGTGCAAAGCCCGTGCCATCGGTTTTTATTGTGTTATCCACTTGGATTTGCATCTGGCCGTTAGCACCGAGGGTCACTGCCTGCCCAAATGCGTCGAAGTTCTGCATGCTTAGCGACCAACCTGGAGCCGAGAACAACAAACCAGTTCTGTCCAAGTTGGGCCTCAAGGTAAACGCAACTGGGACACCTCCGATGGTTGCAACTCCCTTGGTGCTGCCGGCAGTTACTGGCTGAGAAACCAAGGCTGGCCATGGAGCCGAAACAGGATTTGTCTGGTTGGTTATGGCAATGTCGGTTGGCTGAATCAAGACGTAGTTAGCAGCGGCTGAACCCGTGAGACTAAACAGCCCAGAGGTATTCAATACCGAGTTTCGGTAGACTCCCGAAACACCGTTGTAGCCGACCTGCACTTCATCGCCCGGCACCAGACCCTGGAGGTGACCTCCGATAAAAGCCATCGAACCTGAACTCGAAACAATGGCGTTAAGACCAAGAACGGTGACTGGCTTTGGGGAGACAACGAGTTGGAAAGATTGCTCAGTAGCTGTAGCATAATCGGCATCGCCGTCCTGACGAACCGAGATGGTGACGCGCCCAGCGCCAGCGATGTGCAGCTTTCCATCGATGCCCACCTGGACTATCGCGCTAGTTCCAGACACAAGCGTGACTGGCAAACCAGATGTTGCCGATGCGGTAACTGTAAAGTCCGGGTCTCCGTAGGTTACAGAAAGCACTGGAACCAAGACAATTCGCTGTGAGCGTTTTTGAACTGTCAAAGTGAAAGTGATACTGCTTGAACCAGAACCGTTAGTGGCGGTAAGTGTAAATGTTGTTGTGGGGAGCAATGCCGTTGGCGTTCCGGAAATGATGCCGGTGGCTGGATCAAGAGTCAGACCTGCGGGTAAGGCTGGGCTTATAGAGTAAGAAGACTGTCCCCCCTGGTTGGAAACGGCTTGCAGGTTGGTTACTGGGACTCGAAGTTCCAAGACCGGAGCAAAACCTGGGATTACCGCGGCGAGGGCGGGCGCCTGGACCTGCACGCTCACCTGGAAACTCTTGGTCACAGGATCAGCGGGAGCAAAATTCGAATCCCCCGGTTGGGTGACTTGAATGGTGCAGGTTCCAGCTGCAATCACAGTCACAGTTACACCGGATACGGTGCAAACCGCTGGGGTTTGACTGGTGACAACCGGTGGCTGACCACTGCCGGAGTTGATTACCAAAGTTTGGTCGGCTCCCACCACCATGCTGCTTGGGTCGATAACCGTTAGAACCTGAGGCGCCTTGTTGATGACCAAAGTGGAGGTGGAAGAACACACAAAGTTGGCATCTACGCAGGTGATGACCACGGCGTAGGTTCCCGGGGTAGTTGGGAACGAAGACGACCCGTTGTAAGTAACCACAACTTGAATAGGGTTCCCATTTGGATCAGATGCCGATATTGCTGGCTGCCTCACCTGCCCGGTTGTGAACGTTACAACTAGAGTGCGAAGGTCAACACTGATGGTTGCCTGGCCCTTTTCCACTGTGACGAAGAAATCAAAGGTCGCGGTACCCGCATCATTAGTTGCCGTAACCGTGACCTTGGTATTGGTCTGGGCGTTTGTAGGACTTCCGGAGATTAGCCCAGTGAGCGGATCGAAATTTAGCCCAGCGGGGAGTCCGGTTACAACATAACTGGCGCCGCCACCCGAGTTCGAAAGCTGCAAAGTAAAACTTGACTGAACGCCGACTCTAAAGTCGAACGAATTTGGCGCACCAGGTGCCAATGAAAGTACTGGCTTAGCAAGGTCAACGAGGACCTTAAAACTTTGGGTAACGCTTGCCGCGGCCAAGAAGTGAGAAGACCCAGCCTGTGATGCGGTTACCGAACAGGTTTTGCCTGCAACAGATCCACTTATGGCAGAGACCTGACCAGCGGCAATCGTGCATACATCAGTTGTCAAGGAGACGAAGTCGACTGGAAGCCCCGATGAAGCCGAAGCATTCAGGGCTTGGGCTCCACCCTGTTTTAGGTCTGCCAGAGCAGGGAAGTTGATGATCTGGTTCTGTGGCGGAAGAACTAGGAGGTCGGTGCTTAGAGTGCTGGTGCTGGCCACCCCAGAGTGAAGCTTACGGTTCACGGATGCTGGCGCCAGGGCAGCTGCCGGTGGCATGGATGCATCCTGGGTGGCAACAATCGTGCAAATGCCACCCAGCGAAGTGGTGGTGACGCGAATTCCAGAAACAGTACAAACCAGCGGGGTCGTAGATGTCAGAACAATAGGGGCGTTGCTGCTGCTGGCTACAACAAAGTCAAAACTCGTGTTGACCCAAATTGCCTGCGAAAAAACTGGTGCGACCAAAACCGGTGGCGGTGCGACCGGCGGAGTAACAGGAGGACGAACTTCTTGGGACTCGCGAACTTCCTGGGACTCCCGTACCTCTTGGGTTTCTCGGACTTCTTGGGTTACTCGCGTTTTCTCGGATTCGTACTCGGATCTGGCGTCCTCGGTCTCAATCCGGTAGTTTTTGCCACCCCAAAAGTCACCGTCGGCAAGGAGTTTGGCCGAGGTGTACCTGGGTATAACACCGTGTCCCGAGGGAACTCTGGCCTGTGCAGGCACTGCGACCAGGGAACTTGCAGATACTGCGAGCGCCACCAGCGAAATGAATATTCGCTTCAAGGTGAACACCTCCCAGTTTCAGGTTTTGGCACAAAAAGCTGCCTCTTCGAGTGAGCAAATTGCCCCCGACTTCTAGGCTAGGTGTTCGTTTTTGCGAAATGAACGGCGGGTGAATTGCCTGCATACGCACTTGAAGAAAAATGTTCGGCTGGCACGCCTTAGAAATCAAACACGCTTAAAGAAATGTTGCGTGGGCCATTTCGGGCCTCCGCAACATTTAAAAGTCGGCTGTTTCTAAGCGAGCAGTTTTTTGACTCGCGGCACTACCTCCGTGGCGTAAAGTTCGATCGACTTCATCAGCATTTCGTGAGGCATAGGGCCGTTAGCGTATTTGAGATCAAAACGCTGAGCACCAACCGACTGGACCGCGTAGGCGATTTTCTGCGCCACGGTGTCTGGCGAGCCAACGTAGAGCGAACCACCGTTTGCCTCACCCATAAAGTGGTCCACGGTCATGGGACCCCAGCCGCGTTCCTTGCCGATTCGGCCAAAACCGGCCTGGTAGTTAGGCCAGAGTTGCTCCAGGGCCTCTTCATCGGTGGCGGCAACGTGCCCCGGTGAGTGAATGCTGATTGGCAATGGTCCGCGGCCAAACTTTGCCAGGTAGTCGTGATAGAGCTTGGCGAACGGTGCAAAACGCGCTGGGTCCCCACCGATGATGGCGAGCGCCAACGGGATTCCCAGTCGAGCCGCGCGAACCACCGACTCCGGGCTACCACCCACTCCAACGCGCAAGCCAATTCGACCGCGCTCGGTCTTTGGATAAACCTGCTGGTTGTTCAGGCTGGCGCGAGTGTTTCCGCTCCAGGTAACCGGACCTTCTTCTAGAAGTTGAACCAGTAGTTCGAGTTTTTCTTCAAACAGCTCGTGGTACTGCGACAGGTCGTAGCCAAATAATGGGAACGACTCGGTGAAAGAGCCTCGACCGGCGGTGATCTCGGCACGGCCATTACTGAGGCCATCGATGGTCGCAAAGCGCTGGTAAACACGCACCGGATCCTCGCTGGAAAGCACAGTCACACCGGTTCCCAGGGTGATTTGCTTGGTGCGGGTGGCGATTCCGGCCAGCACGGTATCGGGTGCGCTGATGGCAAAGTCGTCGCGGTGATGCTCGCCAATATTTATTGCGTGCAATCCCAGCTCGTCTGCCAGGACAGCCTGATCAACCAGATTGCGAATCACTTGACCAGCGCTGATTGGATTGCCG
>CAIYOE010000054.1 GCA_903927775.1 uncultured Micrococcales bacterium
AAACCATCCATTTCGACCAAAAGCTGGTTAAGGGTCTGCTCGCGCTCGTCGTTTCCGCCACCGATGCCGGCACCACGGTGACGACCGACGGCATCGATTTCGTCTACGAAGATGATCGCCGGGGCACTGGCTTTGGCCTGCTCGAACAAGTCGCGAACACGCGATGCACCAACACCCACGAACATCTCTACAAAATCCGAACCAGAGATAGTGAAGAACGGCACTCCGGCCTCGCCAGCAACAGCCTTGGCAACCAGAGTTTTACCGGTTCCCGGAGGACCGTAAAGCAATACACCGCGAGGAATCTTGGCGCCTACGGCCTGGAACTTCTGTGGCTCCTTTAGGAACTCCTTGATTTCTTCGAGTTCCTCAATAGCTTCGTCGGCTCCGGCTACATCGGCAAAAGTGACCTTTGGGTTGTCTTTGTTTACCAGCTTGGCGCGGCTCTTGCCAAAGTTCATAACGCGACTGTTGCCGCCCTGCATGCTGCCCATTAGGAACCAGAAAATTGCACCGATGATCACAAAAGGAAGCAAAGTGCCCAGCAGCGAGACATACCAAGGAGTGTTTGGCACTGTGTCGTCGTAGCCGTGCGCAATCTTGGAGGCAGCGATGGTGTCTACTACCTGCTTGCCGCGAGGGCCAACATAGAAGAACTGAACCAGCTTGTTGTTTCCGCTGGAGTCCTTTGCGGTCAGGGTAACGTCTACGCGCTGCTCGCCATCTAGGACAGTGACTCGCTCTGCCTGACCGGTCTGGATCAGGTGCAGGCCGGTTGCGGTGCTGACCTGACGGTATCCGCCGCCTCTAATCAAGTTGGGGCCGATGATTAGGACAACCAAGGCCACCATGATCCAGACAAAAGGACCACTGAGGAGTTTCTTAAAGTTCATGCTTGCTGCGTACTTTCTGTGTACAAGAAGGTAACCACTAGGTTACTCCGCTTATTTCAGGGCCTGCAGACTGTTCGCAGTCAGGGAAAAATCCTGTGGAAAACCTAAATTTTCCGAACCGGTTTTAGCTGTAAACCTTTGGGTCCAGAACCGCTACGCAGTTAAGCGTGCGGTAGTGCTCGTTGTAGTCAAGACCGTAACCCACAACGAACTCGTTAGGGATGTCGAAACCGACCAGCCACACTGGAACGTCTACCTTGGCGGCATCTGGCTTGCGTAGGAACGCAACAACGTCTACCGAGGCCGCTCCGCGCGATTCTAGGGTTCCGGCCAACCAAGACAGGGTTAGCCCGCTGTCGATGATGTCTTCAACAATGATCACGTGCTTACCGTGGATCTCGGCGTCTAGATCTTTGAGAATACGGATCACACCGCTCGAGACGGTTCCCGAACCGTAAGACGACAGCGCCATCCAGTCCATGGTCGATGGGATCTGCAGAGCACGGGAGAGGTCAGCCATGAACATGACCGCACCCTTGAGAACTCCAACCAGAAGTACCTCTTTGCCGGCGTATTTGGCGTCGATTTCCGCCGCTAGCTCCGCAACTCGCCCCACGATTTGTTCTTCGGTGACGAGCACCTTGGTGATTTGGTTCTTAACTGACTCGAGGTTCAATTAGCAGGCTCCTGGCTTGAGAGTCTTAGAGGATTTGAAGACGAGGTCTCCGTCTTGTCTTACAACTCTAACCCCTGGAAGCGTGAGTTCTTTTTGTCCGCGCCAGTTCAAAACCAGTTCACAAACTGCATCGATGTGGGTTTTGCTGAATGTGGGCCCAAACACTTGCAGCGCCAACTGAATGACTCGGCTAAAAACGGCTCGGTGCAGCATTTTTAATTCATCGATGGGTAACCGCACGCCAGTTGCCGAGGACACCGAAATCCGCTTGAACTGCTCCAGAGCCAAGTCGTCTAGGTAGTCCAGATCCTGTCGAAGTAGGTCGGCGGTCCGCGCTAAAGCCCCGGCTACACCCGGGCCCAACTCTGTCTCCAGCACTGGCAAAACGTTTTCCCGAATCCGCACCCGAGTGAAAGCCGGGTTGGAGTTGTGCGGATCCACCCAGTACTCAATCCACGAATCCACGCAGAACTGTTCGGTGGTAGCCCGCTCGATTCCTAAAAGTGGTCGCAGCCAGATTCCATCGATGGTTTGCATTCCGGCTACCGAGCGCGGCCCCGAACCGCGGACCAGCCCCAGCAAAACAGTTTCGGCTTGATCGTTGAGGGTGTGCCCAAGCATGACAAATCGGGCATCCCAAAGTGCTTGATTCTGAGCAAGCGCGCTGTACCGTGCGTCTCGAGCGCTGCCCTCGAGACCCTTGCCGGCGGCCAGGTCAACCTGCACCCGAGCAATGACCGAGTTGGAAATACCCAGACCTTGGCAGGCTGCCCGAGCTTGCTGGGCTACCTCTGCCGAGCCCGCCTGT
>CAIYOE010000055.1 GCA_903927775.1 uncultured Micrococcales bacterium
AACGACGCCCAGTGCGGTTTCACAAAGGTGGCAACCGGGCTTACCGATCAGGGTTATTTCTATGGCGTTAGGCACGTAAGTCAGCCTAGGTTAACCTGGCAGCCCTAAACTTGAGGCGTGCCTAAAGCCTCCGACAAATCACTTCGCGCCCCCAAGATTGAGGCAGCGTTCTTCGACGTAGACAACACGATCCTTCGCGGATCGAGCGCGTTCTTGTTCGGTAAGGCAGCTTTTGCAGCCGGATTCTTTAGCCGCCGTGACTTCTGGCGCTTCGCTTGGAGCCAGACCCAGTTCATCTGGCGTGGCGAGAGCGCAGACATGATCTCGAACATCAAGGATCGCGCCTTGGCCTTGATCGAGGGCCACAAGTCAGCCGACCTAACTGCGCTCACCGATGAGGTCTACGACCTACACATCAAAACTCGACTCTGGCCTGAAACCGTTCGTCTAGCAAAAGAACATGTTGCCGCTGGGCGCGAGGTATGGCTGGTTACAGCTACCCCGCAAGAAATCGCCGATGTGATTGCTCACCGTTTGGGCTTAACCGGTGGACTTGGCACGGTAATCGAGCGCAAGAATGGCATTCTCACGGGCAAACTGGTCGGCCACGCCCTCCACGGTGTCTTCAAGAAGAAGCGAATCGCCGCGCTAGCCAAGGAACGCGGCATCAGCCTTAAGCGCTCATACGCATACAGCGACAGCCACAACGACCTGCCGATGCTGAGCATGGTTGGGAACGCCATAGCGGTAAACCCCGACAAGATTTTGACAACCCACGCCAAGGCAGCGGGCTGGGCTATTTTGGATTTCAAGAAGCGCGAACTGAAGGCTAATCGAGACCCTGAAATAAAGCGGGCGCTAAAGGTAAAAAAAGTAAAGAACCGCTCAGTAAAAAAGGCAAAGAAGCGGGCAGCAAAGGCTGGCAAGGCCTAAGTCGATTACCGGTCTCCGCAAATCCTTGGGCTGAATTACGAAAAAACCCGAAAACAAGAAACCCGCCCATAAGGCGGGTTTTTGTTGTTTGGGTAAATCGCGAACGACTTACTTCTTATTGCGGCGCTGGTGGCGAGTCTTACGAAGCAACTTGCGGTGCTTCTTCTTAGACATACGCTTGCGGCGCTTCTTGATAATAGAACCCACGAAGACCTCACAGAAATTGATTGGCTGAAGAAAAAGAGTGACCCAGCCGAGTAGTTGTTCCATTCTAGCCCAACTTATGCATAGGCTCTAAGCGTGAGCGAACAACTGAAGTACGAAGTCGTAAAGAACTACGGGCCTTTCGAGCTGAGAAGCTACGGCCCGTACGTGCTCGCTCAGGTGCAAATTCGAGGTGATTTCATCACAGCCGGAAACAGCGCGTTCAATCCGCTTCTGCGTTACATCACCGGTGCTAACCAGCAAAAGACTCAGATGGCCATGACAGCGCCCGTGATTCAGAGCAGCGTGGAACCGGATCACCACTTGGTTAGCTTTGTTCTGCCGGAGGGCGCGGGAAGCGAATCGGTGCCTGTTCCTGTGCCAACCGACGCCAAGGTTCAAATCGTTCATGTGGCTCCGCACCTTGCGGTCGCTCGTAAATTCACCGGATCTTGGAATTTCGATCGATTTGTAGATGAATCCGAAACCCTCGAGGACACAGTTGAAAACGCCATTTACGGGGGCGAACTGAGCGGAAAAGTAGAGGGCGAGCCTTATTTCGCTCGGTACAACTCTCCGTTCACACCATGGTTCTTGCGTCGTAACGAGGTCCTAATTGGCTTCTCCCCGCTAGCCGAATCGGACGCCAAGGAAAACTAGATTGCCCGACTCTTCTTCGATTCGTCGACTCATAGCCGAATTTTTTGGAACAGCAATCATCGGGGTGGCCACCATCGGTGTTACAGCAAGCCAACAGTCATCCGTGTATGTCAGCCTGGTAATTGCCGGCACTTGGGCGCTCATGTTGTTGTTATTCTCTGGTTCGCTAAACGTGCACCTTAACCCGGCTCTCACTTTCTTTTACATCGCACGTAGCAAACTCAAGGCCCGTGTCGGCTCGCTGATAGTTCTGGCTCAGGTTGCGGGCGGTGTGCTAGGCGTGTGGTTGGGTAGTTTGCTTGGTGGTCACAACTGGTGGCAGGTCAGCGCTCACAATATTTCTAATGGTCAGTTGCTGAGCGAAATCATCGCTACCGCTGTTCTCGTTTGGTTTATTGGCCACCTGGGTGAGACAAAGCAAGACTCTCTTATCCCAGTTGCCGTGTTGGGTTGGCTGTTCGTCGCTGGTGTTTTTACTTCGTCTGGAGCGGTGTCCAACCCGGCGCTTACCATTGGTCGCATGTTTACCAGCGATGCCGGCGCGGAAATTGGCGTCCAACAGGGAGCCTTATACATTTTGGCTCAGATGGCCGGAGTCTGCCTCGGGCTGTTGGGCATGATGTTCGTGACAAAAAGCGGCCGCGCCAAAGGCAAGAAAAAGCTGAAAAAATAGTCTCGCCTGGCCGCCGACTGCGGGTTAGTCGGTTTCCGGGTTCTC
>CAIYOE010000056.1 GCA_903927775.1 uncultured Micrococcales bacterium
ACGCCTCTTCAAAATTGAACGCAACCATCGTTACCTCCTGTCATGCTGCACCATTAGCCTCAGTATATTCTTGTTGCCTTCCCAAGGTAAACGCAACCCGCGGATACGGAGCCGAGGTAGTACTTAGCGGAGCTAACTTTGCCGAGGCCCTGAAAGCCGCGCAAGAGTTCACCAAAGAGACCAACTCGGTCTTCATCGCTCCTTTCGACAACATCGATATCATCACCGGTCAGGGCACAGTTGCCATGGAGATCATGGAGCAGGTTCCAGACGTGCAGACCATCATCGTTGCCATTGGTGGCGGCGGTCTGGCTGCCGGTGTAGCGGTTGCCACCAAATTGGAGGCAGCGCGCCAGGGTCGCAAAATCAAGGTGATTGGTGTGCAGAGCGAGCACGCAGCCTCTTATCCGCCAAGCCTCAAGGCAGGCAAATTGGTGGAGGTCCAAACCACCCCAACCATTGCCGATGGAATCGCGGTTTCCAAGCCGGGTGCGGTGCCGTTCGAGTTGATTATGGCCAACATCGACAAAGTTGTGACCGTGTCCGAGAACGAGATTGCCAAGGCGCTTCTGATGCTTCTAGAGCGGGCCAAGCAGGTTGTTGAGCCAGCGGGCGCTGTGCCTGTTGCTGCGCTCCTAAGTGGTGCAATCAAGCCAAAGGGAACCACCGTTGCAATCTTGAGCGGCGGAAACATCGACCCGCTGCTTATGCAAAAGGTTATCCAACACGGCTTGGCTGCCTCGGAGCGATACACCAACATCAGTGTCATGTTGCCAGACCGCCCGGGTCAGCTGGTTCGCACGGCCGAGGCCATCGCTGCAGCCGGCGGAAACGTGGTTGAGGTGCTCCACACCCGTCACGGAAACGCGCTGCAGATCAGTGCTGTGGAGTTGAACATCAGCGTGGAGACCGCGGGGCACGAACACCGCGTGCGCCTGATGAAGGCTTTGAAGGACGCGGGTCTGAACCCAAAGCTAAACGAAGCGCGAATCGACTAAACGGATAGCTGCATGGATGGTGCGCAAGGCACCAGAACCTCTAGAGCGAGAAGTTACGTACGCCTAGAACCTTGACCTCTACCTGCTTGCCACGTGGGTCGTAGAAGCTGCCGGTTTCGCCAACCTTCTTGCCCATGATTGCGCCGCCGATTGGGCTGGTAGGGGAGTAAGCGGTGATTTCGGTGCCCTCGGCGATTTCGCCCGAGCCCAGCAAGAACTCTTTTTCGTCGCCCTTTAGAAGCACGCGAACAATTACGCCTTGCTCAACCACACCGTGCGAAGCCGGGGCCTCGCCAACGGTGGCGGTGGCCAAAATGTTCTGTAGGCGGTCGATGCGAGCCTCGATACGGCCCTGCTCTTCTTTAGCTGCGTGGTAACCGCCGTTTTCCTTGAGGTCGCCTTCTTCGCGGGCTTCTTGAATCTTCTTGGCGATCTCGTGGCGACCGGTGGTCATCAGCTGGTCTAGCTCGCTGCTAAGGCGGTCGTAGGCATCCTGGGTTAGCCAAGTGGTTGCGGCGTCGTTAGACACGATTCACTCCAAAGTTAGGGGCCGATGCACTCGCAACGGCCCAATATGTTCAAGTGCCCAGCGCAATGGCCGGGCTTTTCCTAAAAAAAGTTTACTTCAAGTGGCAAAAGTCCACCACACCCTGTGTGGCGGGTTGGGTTGTGGTGATCTGCAGATTTACTCGCACGTTTGCACCCCGAGTGGCCACCTTGAACTGCTTTGAACCCACCGATGAGCCGGCCTCGTTCGCCGCACTCACTTGGCACACCACGGTTGCCGAAGCAGGTTTGGTAATCAGCACCTGAACCGTTGAACTTATGTTGCTGTTGGCGTTGAAACTACTTACCTGCCCCGATGCCAGTGAGCTGGTGGCTGGGGGAGTGAACGCCACCACAAAAATCCAAACCACAAGAGCGATGCCCAGAAGCCCGCCCACGCCGATGACCAGTG
>CAIYOE010000057.1 GCA_903927775.1 uncultured Micrococcales bacterium
GGCTCCGCGCCTAGCGCGTACCTTGTCGACGATGTTTGTCATTTTGGTCCCTAATTGGTGGTTTCTGGCGAAACTGTTTCATCGGTGGCTGATTCCGATTCCTCGGTTTCGGCTCCCTGCGATTCTAGGTTTCGTTCGGTGTTCTTGGCTAGTCCAATGATGCTGTCGTCGTCTGCGAATCTGGCAAAGACAACGCCCATTGTGTCGCGGCCCTTGGCTGGAACCTCGGATACGGCACTACGAACCACCTTGCCGGTTTCTAGGACAACAAGTACTTCGTCGTCCTCGGCAACGATGATTGCACCAACCAGGTCTCCGCGCTTTTCTTCTAGCTTGGCTACCTTGATACCGATACCACCGCGGTTTTGCAGGCGGTACTGGTCAACCGACGTGCGCTTGGCGTAGCCGCCCTCGGTAACGATAAAGACAAAGCCCTCGTCTGCAATAACGGTGGCGTTCAACAGCTCGTCTCCCTCACGGAAGTTCATACCGATGTTTCCACTGGTGTCGCGACCCATTGGGCGCAGGCTTTCATCGCTGCCACTGAAACGGATGCTCATGCCCTTGCGGCTAACCAAAAGCAGGTCATCGCTGTCGTTTACCAACAGTGCGCTCACCAGTTCGTCGTCTTCGCGAAGCTTAATCGCGATGATTCCGCCGGCACGTGGGGTGTCGTAGGCCTCGAGCGCGGTCTTCTTGACCAAACCGTTCTTGGTTGCCAACACCAGGTAAGGAGCGCTTGCGTAATCCTTGAGGTCGATCACCTGAGCGATTCGCTCATCTGGTTGCATGGCCAGCAGGTTAGCTACGTGCTGACCCTTGCTGTCGCGGCCGGCCTCTTGTACCTCGTATGCCTTGGTGCGGTAAACGCGTCCCTTGTTGGTAAAGAAGAGCAACCAGTGATGCGTGGTGGTCACAAAGAAGTGATCAACGATGTCATCGGCTCGAAGGTTTGCTCCCTTTACGCCCTTGCCGCCGCGGTGCTGCGAACGGTAGTTGTCGCTCTTGGTGCGCTTGATGTAGCCGCCGCGGGTAACGGTGACAACCATTTCTTCTTCTGGGATCAGGTCTTCCATCGAGACATCGCCGTCGAATCCAGCCACAATCTGAGTGCGGCGGTCGTCTCCGTGCTTGGCAACGATTTCAGTAAGTTCCTCGGCAACAATGGCACGCTGACGAACCGGATCGGCAATGATCGCCTTGAAGTCAACAATCTGGGATTCCAGTTCGGCTGCTTCATCGATGATCTTCTGGCGCTCAAGCGCTGCCAGCTGACGCAACTGCATGTTCAGGATTGCGCGAGCCTGTAGCTCGTCGATTGCCAAAAGCTGCATCAGGCCTTCGCGGGCAACTTCTGCGTTTTCGCTCTTGCGAATCAGAGCAATTACTGCGTCCAGCGCGTCTAGCGCCTTTAGGTAACCGCGCAAAATGTGAGCGCGTTCCTCGGCCTTACGCAAACGGAACTGGGTGCGGCGAACGATTACATCGATCTGGTGATCGACCCAAGCACTGATGAATCCATCGATGCTCAAAGTACGCGGAACGCCGTCTACCAGAGCCAGCATGTTGGCGCTGAAGTTCTCTTGCAGTGGGGTGTGCTTGTACAGGTTGTTCAAAACCACGCGGGCTACTGCGTCGCGCTTTAGAACGATTACCAAACGCTGACCGGTACGACCAGAGGTCTCGTCGCGGATATCAGCGATGCCGGTGAGGCGGCCTTCCTTTACAAGCTCGGCGATCTTTAGGGCCAGGTTGTCTGGATTTACCTGGTAGGGCAACTGGGTTACCACTAGGCAGGTACGACCCTGCAGTTCCTCCACGTTTACAACCGCGCGCATGGTGATGCTGCCTCGACCGGTGCGGTAGGCGTCGTTGATTCCCTTGCGACCAAGGATGGTGGCACCCGTTGGGAAATCCGGTCCCTTTACGCGGGCAATCAGCGCCTCTTGCAGTTCCTCGCGGCTGGCCTGTGGGTTAGCCAGGTACCAAAGTGCACCCTCGGAAACCTCACGCAGGTTGTGCGGTGGAATGTTGGTGGCCATACCCACGGCGATACCAATCGAACCGTTTACCAGCAGGTTCGGGAATCGGCTTGGAAGGATGGTGGGTTCTTGGGTTCGGCCATCGTAGTTGTCCTGGAAATCGACGGTGTCTTCGTCGATGTCTCGAACCATTTCCATTGCCAAGGTAGCCATGCGGCACTCGGTGTAACGAGGAGCAGCGGCTGGATCGTTACCGGGTGAGCCAAAGTTTCCCTGGCCAGAGACCAATGGGTACCTGAGGTTCCAGTCCTGAACCAAACGAACCAGGGTGTCGTAAATTGCGCTGTCGCCGTGCGGGTGGTACTGACCCATTACGTCGCCAACTACGCGCGAGCACTTGCTGAACTGCTTGTCCGGGCGGTAGCCGCCGTCGTACATTGCGTAAATCACACGACGGTGAACCGGCTTTAGGCCGTCTCGAACATCTGGCAGTGCGCGGCCAACGATAACCGACATGGCGTAGTCGAGGTAACTACGCTGCATTTCGGTTTGGAGTTCGATTTGCTCGATGTTGTCGTGCGGGGTGCCACTTACCGGGGTCTGAATGCCATCAGCCATGATTTGCTTCTTTCACCGTTTCCTAGATATCTAGGAAACGGACGTCCTTTGCGTTCTGCTGAATGAAGGTGCGTCGAGCTTCTACGTCGTCGCCCATGAGGGTGCTAAAGATACCGTCGGCAATTGCCGCGTCTTCCA
>CAIYOE010000058.1 GCA_903927775.1 uncultured Micrococcales bacterium
CGACTCGGTTGAGGCCACCGCTGCGCTCTCCAACTCGACTTCCAAGAAATCTGGTCTTTCGGGTGCCGAGCTGCGCAACGCAGAGAAGAACTTGGCGCGCATTGAGCGCGCGTTAGAAAAACTTGCCAGCGATGAAGCGGCCCTTCACCAGAAAATGGCAGCCCATAACCCCGATGACTACGACGGCCTAGCAGCCATGGCCGAACAGCAAGCCGCCTACAACGACAAGCGCGAGGGCCTTGAGCTCGAGTGGCTCGAGGCTAGCGAGTTGCTGGCCTAGTTTTCGCAACTTTTCTGCCCTGTCAAGTCGTGCCTGCCTGAATCATCTGGCAGACTAGTACCTGATGGTTTGACCTAGGTTTTTCCATCGGTGGCCTATGGTGTAACGGCAGCACCGCGCCCTTTGGAGGCGCTTGTCTAGGTTCGAATCCTGGTAGGCCAGCAGTAATGGGCAGCAATGCCAACGCCGCAGACTAGGGAGCACAATGAGCGAACGTCACTTAGCAGTTGTGGTTCTAGCGGCGGGTCAGGGAACCCGGATGAAATCATCCAAGCCCAAGGTCATGCACCAGATCGCCGGTCTTTCGCTGCTGGGTCACGCACTCTCCACCGCCAGCAGCCTGAACGCCAAGCATGTTGTGCCAGTGGTTCGCCACCAAAAAGAGACCATCAGCGAGTACATCGCCGAGTTTTACCCGCACGCAGTTATTGCTGAGCAAGACGATATTCCGGGTACCGGTCGAGCGGTTGAGTGCGGTCTTGCTGCCCTCCCAGACGACTTCGATGGCGCAGTGATTGTGACCAGCGGCGATGTCCCGCTACTAGACGTAGCCACTTTGGAATCCATGCTGCAGGCCCACATCGATGGCGGTTTTGCAGCCACCGTTTTGACCACCTTGTTAGCGGACCCAACAGGGTATGGCCGCATTATGCGAAGCAACGATGGCGAGTTCCTTCAGATCGTGGAACACAAAGACGCTACTCCACACCAGCTTGAAATCGACGAAGTCAACGCTGGAGTTTACGTGTTCGATGCCAAGCACCTAAAGTCGGCTCTGACCAAGGTGGGTACGCACAACGCCCAGGGCGAGAAGTACCTAACCGATGCGGCTGCGGGCTTGCTGCAAGCGGGCCACAAGGTTCAGGCTGTCAGCGTAGACGACGAATGGCTGGTCGCTGGAATCAACGATCGCGTTCAGCTAAGCGAGGTTGCCGCCGAACTCAACGCGCGCATTTGCCGTGCATGGATGATGGCCGGCGTGACAATCCTTGACCCGTATTCCACTTGGATCGATGTCACAGTTAGCATCGGCGAAGACACCCTGATTTTGCCTGGCACCCACTTAAAGGGAATGACCACCATTGGTCAGGCCGCCAGCATCGGCCCAGAAGTTGTAATGGTCGACACAACTGTTGGCGATGGCGCACACGTGGTCAAGAGTCACATTCTTGCCAGCCAGATTGGCGACCGCGCGACCGTTGGTCCATTCGCCTATCTTCGTCCGGGAACCGTGCTTGGCAAGCGCAGTAAGATCGGCACCTTTGTAGAGACCAAGAACGCAGTTATCGGTGAGGGCAGCAAGGTTCCGCACCTGAGTTACGTGGGCGATGCCACCATCGGTGTGGAATCCAACATCGGTGCGGGTACTATTTTTGCCAACTACGATGGCGTGACCAAGAGTCACAGCACTATCGGAAGCCAGGTTCGAACCGGCTCGCATAACGTCTTTGTCGCGCCTATTACTATTGGTGATGGAGCCTATACCGCCGCGGGAACCGTGGTTCGCAGAAATGTCGAACCAGGTGACTTAGGCATGAATGTGGCACCGCAACGCAACATCGCTGACTGGGTGCTTTCTAAGCGTGCAGGCACCGATGCGGCTACCGCAGCGCAAGCCGCAAAGGATTCAACTGCTCACAAGGCAGGCGCAACAGACACCGGCAACCCCGAGTCGAACCAGTAGAGAAGAGCCAACATGAGTTCCTCAATTCCGAACAGCAAGAAACTGGTAATCGCGAGTGGTCGTGCACACCCGGAACTCGCCGAGGAAGTCGCCAGCCTGCTGGGCACCAAACTGGTTGCCACCGCCGCCTATGACTTTGCTAACGGCGAGACCTTTGTTCGCTACGAGGAGTCGGTTCGAGGCGTAGACGCCTTTGTGATTCAGGCTCACCCATACCCAATCAACCACTGGGTTATGGAACAGTTGCTCATGGTAGATGCCCTAAAGCGCGCTTCTGCCAAGCGCATCACCGTGGTTGCGCCGTTCTTCCCTTATGCCCGCCAGGACAAAAAGCACAAGGGACGCGAGCCAATCTCGGCTCGCCTAATGACAGACCTTTTCAAGGCGGCCGGCGCCAACCGCATCATGAGCGTGGACCTGCACACCCCGCAGATTCAGGGATTCTTCGATGGACCGGTAGACCACCTTTGGGCTCTGCCAATGCTTGCCGACTACGCAGCCGAGAAGTGGGGACACGAGCCACTCACCGTGGTTTCGCCTGACTCGGGTCGCGTTCGCGTAGCCGACATCTGGGCCGACCGCCTAGGTGCACCGCTGGCAATCATCCACAAGCGTCGCGATCCAGATCGCCCAAACCAGGTTCAGGTTCACGAACTCGTTGGAGACGTAAAGGGTCGCACCTGCTTGCTGGTAGACGACATGATCGACAC
>CAIYOE010000059.1 GCA_903927775.1 uncultured Micrococcales bacterium
AGCTGCAATAGCAACTAAACCGACTACGCGGCCTTCTCTGTAATCTTGCCGGCTTTGATTGTCAAAATTCTTTGAGCCCGTTTTGCAACCTGACTGTCGTGGGTCACGATTACCAGGGTCAGCCCTTTGTCTTTCCAAAGTGATTCAAGCAAGTCGATTATGTCGTCGCGGGTTTCTTCGTCGAGGTTTCCGGTTGGTTCATCGGCCAACAAAACCGCAGGGTTTTTGACTAGTGCGCGAGCTATGGCAACACGCTGCTGCTGGCCACCCGAGAGTTCACTAGGTAGGTGGCTTGAGCGATCCGCTAACCCCACCGAGGCCAAAGCTGCCGCCGCGCGTTCGCTGCGCTCTTGGGCATTTACGCCCGACGGAACCAAAGCCATCTCAACGTTTTCGAGAGCGGTCAATGTTGGAATCAGGTTAAAGAACTGGAACACAAAGCCGATTTTGTCGGCCCGTAAATCCGACAGCTGTGAGTCAGACATAGTTTTGAGCGACTCACCCATGACCAGAACATTTCCATCCGAGGGCTTGTCCAGAGCGCCAAGCAGCTGCAACAGGGTGGACTTGCCTCCGCCGGTTGGGCCCTGAATGGCGATCATTTGCCCAGACTCGATTTTGAGATTCACCTTGTCCACGGCAACAACTTTGCCGCGCTTGCCCTGATAACTCTTGGTTACATTTTGAAGTTCGTACATGATTTTCAAATCTCCTAGTCGAGGCTTCTAAGTGCGGTTGCCGGGCTGAGTCTGGCTGCACGTAACCCGCCAAAGGTGCCTGCCAAGATTCCACCGAGCAAGGCGAACCCAATGGCAACCCAAATGATGCTCGGTTCAATACTGGCGTGCAAGGTGAGTTTCACAGCCGAGTCTGCCGCCTGGCCCAATCCACGGAAACCGCCGGCACCGAAGCCGCCTCCACCACCGAAACCTCCGGGGCGAGGGAAACCCTGGGTTGCACTAGCAACTGTTGCCGAGAGGGTCGGAGCAAAACTATTTACCGCCCAGACACCGCCGAGCCCAAGCAAGATTCCGGACACTGCCGCAACTAGACCGCTTACCAGCGACTCACCCAGGATCTGACGAACTACTCGACCAGATCTCCAACCAATGGCTTTGAGCGTTCCGAACTCACGAACCCTGCGATTTACTCCAGACGTGGTGAACAAAATGGCGGTGATGAAAGCCGCTAGCAAAACAATCACGCTTAGCCAACCGCCCATGTCGTTTACCAGTGAAGAAGCTGTTGCGAGCGAGCCGCTGACCGTCGACGCCAACTCAGATGCAGTGCTCACCGTGGCGCCTCTTACAACCTTTAGCATTTGGGCCTTGATGGTTGCCAAGTTTGCCGAGCTGTCGGCCGAGACATAAAGGTTGGAGTAGACATTTGCTTGACCACTAAGCGATTGGGCTACATCGATTGGAAGGTAAACATTCGATGGGGTTGTGGCACTCGTGGAGGTTGATGCAACAATTCCGACCACGCGAACACTTTCGGATGCAATGGTCAGGTTACTGCCGACCTTGAGTTTGTTTGCTGCCGCGTAACCGGAGTCAATTACTGCCACCTTGCTGCCGGTGTCGGCTGCCGAAAGGTTACGTCCGGACTTAACCGCAACTGAAGCCAAAGGGCCAACTTTTGATAGGCTCCCGCCCACGCCTTCGACGGTAAAGCTGGTTACGTTGAATGCCGAACCGCCGTTTCCGTCGGCTCCGCCACCGAGTCTGCCAAGACCAGCCTGACCGGAGGCACCGGATCCTGAACTGCCAGAGCCGGAGTTGTTACCGCCGACTCCCGCGCCACCGCCAAACCCGGATGGCTGATTGCCATTGCCGCCGCCGGTCGCACCTGAGGTTCTGTTCAATATGAACTGTGGAATCTGCCCGTTGAAAGTGGTGCTGTTCAACTTGAGCGTAGAAACCGTTGCTGTAACGCCCGAAACACCCGAAAGCGCCGTGACCTCGGCTTGGCTAAAAGTACCTGTGAAAGGGCTAGTGGAGAGCCTGGATCGGCTGAAGACTCGTGAATCCCCCAACGTATTTCCAGCACCGCCGCCAAAGGCAAAACGCATTCCACCACCAAAAGTCGGAACGCTGGTCTTAGTCACGCTTATGTCGGTGCCAATTCCGTAAAGTCCGCTCAACGCCTGTTGCTGGGCAACCTTGATTCCATTGCCAACCGAGTTGACAACAATAACCAATGCAATCGCCACCGCCAATCCAGAAGAAATAAGTGCGGTTTGTTTCTTGCGCTTAGAAAGTTCTCTGAACAGGTAGGTAAAAAACATCGATGTATTCCTCTGTTGTGGTTCGGGCTACATTCAGTGTGGCCCGGATTACTGAGCGGTGACTGTTTTTAACCTGTGAGTTTTATGTGAGGCAGCCTAAGCTGCCTTTCGGTTTAGCCACCAGTTGCGGACACCCGCAACAATCGAGGCCAACACAAAAAACGCAGCAATCAGGTAGCTGGCATTTTTGACCGCCGGAATGCTGGCGGCAAAGTAACCCGTCACGGTAAGGCCAACTCCCCAACCAACCGCACCAACCAGGTTGGAGCTAAAAAACTTGTAGTAGTTCATTTTTGCAACACCAGCGATGATGGGCACAAACACCCGAGCCCAAGGCATGAAGCGGCCGATAACCACTGCCCACCAACCCCATTTGGAGTAGAAGCTCTCGCTCTTGCTGATAGCGGTTTTGATCCACTTGCCTTTGCGCTTATCTAGGTACGGGCGGCCAAAGTGGCGGCCCAGGGTAAACGCGATTTGATCACCTAGCCAGGCCGAGACGCCCACACCAATTGCCATCACCCAGATGTTCAAGCCACTCATGCTGGCAGCCACCAGCCCAGCAGCGAACACCAGGGAGTCTCCGGTCAAGAATGGCACGAACGCGCCAATCAGCAGGCCGGTTCCGGCGAAAACAAGGCCCCAAACCACCAAATAGAAAAGCGCGGGGCCCAATGAAGGTGCCCACGCGCTGATCTGATCAGAGATTGAGGCATACA
>CAIYOE010000060.1 GCA_903927775.1 uncultured Micrococcales bacterium
TTGGAGCGGCCAGGGCTCGCACGTGGTCGAGCGACAGAGCGTTGGTCGAACCCAGATTGGCGCCGGCGAATTGCTTATGCCGGGTGAGGTCACGCTGGCAAAGGGACAGACCTATCAGGCGCCAACGGTTGTGGCCGCCTACGCCAAAGACGGCATCGATGGCGCCAGCCACCGTTTCCACCAGTGGGTTCGTGCACGTGCCAACCACCCGACCAATGTTCGCCCTCGTCCGGTGACGCTGAACGTCTGGGAAGCGGTCTACATGGACCACCGACTCGACAAGCTAACCGCGTTAGCCGAGGTCGCCGGGCAGATTGGCGTGGAGCGGTTTGTGCTAGACGACGGCTGGTTCGGTGCCCGCCGCGACGACCACGCGGGGTTAGGCGACTGGACTGTTGCAACGGAGGTGTGGCCAAACGGGCTTACCCCGTTGATAGATGTAGTCAAGGCCAACGGCATGGAGTTCGGGCTTTGGTTCGAAGGCGAGATGGTCAACGCCGACAGCGACCTTTATCGCGCTCATCCCGAGTGGATTTTGCACAGCGGCAACCGCACTCCCATCGAGGCCCGTTTCCAGCAGGTACTTGATCTAAGTCATCCAGGAGCCTTCGAGCACATCCTTGGTCAGGTTGATGCCATTCTGAACCAGTACGACGTTCAGTACATCAAGTGGGATCACAACCGAACCCTGACCGAAGCGGCGCACTTTGGCAAGGCCACCATGCGCAATCAGACCCTGGCCATTTACCGACTCTTCGATGAGCTGAAACTGCGCCACCCAGGATTGGAAATCGAGTCCTGCGCCTCTGGCGGAGGTCGAATCGACCTAGGCATGATCGACCACGCCGACCGTTTCTGGACCAGCGACTGCAACGATGCGTTGGAGCGCCAGACCATTCAGCGTTACACCTCGATTGCGATTCCACCGGAATTGCTGGGCACCCACATTGGACCCACCCACGCGCACAGCACCGGTCGCACTCACGAGCTGTCGTTCCGTGCTATCACAGCGCTGTTTGGTCATGCCGGACTGGAATGGGATCTAACTGAAACCACCCCAGCAGAGCGCGCAACGCTTAAATCCTGGACCGACTATTACAAGGCAAACCGCCAACTATTGCACTCGGGGCGAGTTGCACGGGTAGACGCCACCGACGCCTCCGCTTGGACCCACGGCGTGGTGGCCCAAGACGGTAGCCGGGCGATCTTTGCCTACGTGGCTCTGGGCATGAGCCAATTCGCACTACCGGCATCGATGCGCCTTGCCGGCCTGGATGCCAACGCGCTTTACGAGGTCAAGTTGGTGACGCCGGCCGGTGGTTATTTGAGCACGCAAAAGTTTGACCCCGATTGGATCAACGGCGTGACTGTCGATGGCGGGTTCCTGATGAACCAGGGTTTGCGTGCGCCGATCGTGAAGCCGGAAAATGCTTTTCTGCTTGAGGTAAAAAGAGTCAACTAACGGGTTTAGGGTTGAATCTATGGGTGCCCTAACAACCGCGATGATGTCCGTTTCTCGGTCGCGCAAAGCTCACAACGGGCTTGTAGGCGCATTCTTTATTCAAGGATTCCTGTCGCTCTCGTACATCCCGCGCATTCCGGAGCTTATCGACCAGATTCACGTTACTTTTGCCACCTGGGGCTTGATTCTTGGCCTTGCCACTCTGGGCGGAATGCTGCCGCTGGTCATGGCTAACCATTTCATCAATCGTGTTGGAACCAGGCCAATCTTGCAGGTTATGTTTACCCTCGTTTGCCTGACGATGGCCATGTACGGTTTTGTAAACAATGGCTGGATGTTCTTTGGCTTGGCATTCACTCAGGCCTTCACCATGAGTTTTTTCAATGTGGCGTTGAACTCACACTCTGTGGTTTTCCAGAACCGAATCGGCCGCGTAATCCTTGGTCGATTTCACGCCGCCTGGAGTATTGGAGCAGCCAGCGCCTCGATAGTGAGTGGCGCTTTGGCAACAGTTATCCCTTTCCGGGAATACATGGTTCTGATTACCAGCATCGCGGCTGTTGGGCTTTTTATCGCCTCGGCGATGCTGCTCGGCCCAGCCGAAGACGGCCACGAGCAAGAGAAAAAACGCGCCAAGTCCGTGGGTATTTTCAAGACCCCGAAATATGTTTCCCTGTTAGCTTTCGGTTTGTTCTGCGGGGTTTTCCCAGAACTGGTGATGATGGACTGGAGCGCGGTTTTTGCCAAGAACGCACTTCACCTAAACCCATCGCAGGTCGGATTGCCCTACACAATTTTTGCGGTCAGCAT
This sequence comes from uncultured Micrococcales bacterium, assembly GCA_903927775.1. Classification (GTDB taxonomy): domain Bacteria; phylum Actinomycetota; class Actinomycetes; order Actinomycetales; family Microbacteriaceae; genus Rhodoluna. The sequence goes on from CAIYOE010000060.1 coordinate 2,273, forward strand.
GATTATTGCTCGACTTTCAATTGGGCGCCTAACTCGAAATCGGCACCTGAGTAGCATCGCTAGCAAAGCGGCTATCGTTGCCTCGGTGTCTATGGCGCTAGCCGTTTTTATCGGCCCTATATTTGCCGGTATCGATCCGCTTCTGGCCGTATTAGTTACCGGAATATTTTGGGCTATTGCCGGACTTGGTACAGGCCCTCAAGTGCCGTCTTTCTTTAGCGCAAGCGGCAGCGTACCCGGAATGAGCACGGCTCAGGCCATGTCCCGAATGAGCCTCTTTACCTCGATCATCATCCTCGGAGCCAAGGTGATCATGGGGGCTCTAGCTCAGGGAATCAGCGTCCAGGTAGCCTTCATTTTCCCGATCGCCACGTATTTGGTAGCAAGTGTGATTGCCTCATCGGTGGCTAAAAAAGGCTACAAACCAGAGAAGGTCACCGGTTTCCCGATGACCTCTCCCGTAGATGTAATCCCAGAGGATTAGCGGAAGTTTGTGAACTGGATGTCGATTTCCAGGTCCTTGCTCTTTAGCAGCTGCATGGTTTCCTGAAGGTCGTCGCGGCTCTTGCTCTGAACTCGTAGTTCGTCGCCCTGGATGTTGGCCTTAACGCTCTTTGGGCCCTCTTCGCGGATGATCTTTGAAATCTTCTTGGCCTGGTCCTGTTCGATGCCGTCTTTCAAGGTGGCTTCGATTCGGTATTCCTTGCCGCTCGGGTAAGGCTTGCCTTCGTCGAGGCTTTTTAGAGAGATGCCGCGCTTGATCAGCTTGCTCTGGAACACGTCTAGCACCGCCAGAACGCGCTCTTCGCTGCTGGCCTTCATTAGGATTTTGTCGCCAGACCAATCGATCTCTGCACCAACACCCTTAAAGTCGTAGCGCTGTTCGATCTCTTTTTGAGCCTGGTTGAGGGCGTTAGCCGCCTCTTGCTTGTCTACTTTTGAGACGATGTCGAATGATGAATCTGCCATGGTGAAATTCTATCTAGCCAAGTTGGCTGGTCGTGCGGTAGAGCTGCGAACCAAAAGTTCCACAGGCCAATCCACGTTTTCTTCGAGGTTTACAGGTTCGTTGTCGGTGGCGTCTTCAAGCACCTTCAATAGTCGCTCGGCGGTGTGACGACCCTGGCCGCGGACATCCTGGTTGATCGTGCTCAGGCCAAAAAAATCGCTCATGTCGTGGTTGTCCATGCCGATAACGCTCACGTCTTGCGGAACGCGCAGGCCCAAGTCCTTTACAGCCATGATCGCGCCAAAGCCCATCTCATCGCTGGAACACACAATGGCGGTTGGTGCGTTTCGAGGGTCGCCCAGGATCTGCTTGGCAGCGTGATACGCGCCCTTCATAGTGAAGTCGGCCGGGATAAACCAGGATTCGCGGATCGGAAGGCCCGCGGTCTTTAGCGCGTGCTCATAGCCGTGACGGCGCTTACTCGGCTGCTTAAAATCCATCTCGGTTGGTTCCAGACCACCGATGTGGGCGATCTTGGTGTGGCCCAGACTTAGCAAATGTTCGGTGGCCAGCTTGCCAGCGGCAAAGTCATCGATGGTGAGGGTGCGGGCACCGGTGATAGGGCCGCCGATTCCCATGATGGGCTTGCGGGTTTTTGTGAGGTTTTCAAGTTCTTTGTCGCTGAGCTTTACGGCAATGGTGAGAACGCCGTCAACTCGTTTGCGAAGCAGGAAATCGCTGAAAATCTTTTCGCGCTGATCTAGGCCGCCGCTCAGGTTGTAAAGGGTGAGGTCATAGCCGTGTTCGATGAGTACGGTTTCAATGGCTTCTAGGGCAACACTGAAAAACCAGCGGTCGACAAATGGAACAACCACACCAATGTTGCGGGTGCGCCCGGTGGCCAAGGTGTAGGCGCTAGAAGACGCCACGTAGCCAAGTTCCGCAGCTGCGGCCTCTACTTTTTGGCGCGCCTTGGCCGAAACATGCTCTTTTCCGCTCAGTGCTCTGGAAACGGTTGCGGTCGAAACTCCCGCTAGTCTTGCTACATCTTCAATGCCAGCCATGATTTTTCCTGTAAATATTCAGTAAAAAATGTAATTGCTTACAATCTAGCGGCAAAAGCCTTACAGGCAAATCCGATTTCCTCAGGAGTGGCACATCGGGTATTGTTGTAGGGTTGCCTAGCAACAATGGCTAGTTACCCAAGCGGCCAAAGGGATCTGACTGTAAATCAGCCGGCTCAGCCTTCGGGGGTTCGAATCCCTCACTAGCCACAGAAAAACCCCCGACAGGACAAACCCTGCCGGGGGTTTTCCGCTTCTTTATGCCCTGATTGGAGCAGTTCACGCCAAGCGCTCGTCGGTGCCTACAGATAGTCTTTAGAGGTAAGTTTTTACCTCTTAGAACCGGAGAATCACGCGCCGTGAACGATTCGACCATCTTTTACACCTACACCGATGAAGCACCAGCACTAGCAACCGCTTCTCTCTTGCCCATCGTTCAGGCATACGCCAAGGCTGCAGACGTAGATGTCCAGATTCGAGACATCTCGCTTGCCGGTCGAATCCTTGCGGTTTTCGCAGATCAACTAGGTGCAGAACAGCAGGTTGGCGATGCGCTGACCGAGCTTGGCGAGCTAGCCAAGACTCCGCAGGCAAACATCATCAAGCTGCCAAACATCTCGGCATCTATCCCTCAGCTCAAGGCGGCCATCGCCGAGTTGCAGGCTCTGGGTTTTGCAGTGCCAGACTACGCAGATGAACCGGCAACCGAGGCCGAGCGCGATGCCCGCAAGCGCTACGACAAGGTAAAGGGAAGCGCTGTAAACCCGGTTTTGCGAGAGGGCAACAGCGACCGCCGTGCCCCACTTTCGGTAAAGGCTTACGCCCGTAAGCACCCTCACTTGAACAAGCCATTTGCCGCCGGTTCCAAGACCCGCGTTGCCACCATGGGCCACGATGATTTCTTTAGCAACGAAAAGTCGGTAGTTCTTGCTGCAGACGACGTTCTTACCATTCGCCACATCGCAGCCGACGGCACCACCACCGAACTAAAGAAGGGGCTCAAGGTCTTGGCAAACGAGATCGTGGACGCCACCTTCATGAACGTCGCAGCCCTAGACGAATTCCTGGCTGAGACCCTGGAGCAGGCTAAGAGCGACAACGTTCTATACTCGGTTCACCTCAAGGCCACCATGATGAAGGTCAGCGACCCGATTCTGTTCGGGCACGTTGTAAAGGCTTTCTTTGCAGGAGTATTTGCCAAGTATGGAACCGACCTCGCCGCCGCGGGTCTAAGTGCCAATGATGGCCTGGGCGCCATCCTTTCAGGGCTTTCAAACCTGGCCAACGGGCAGGAAATCGCATCAGCATTCGACGCCGCATTGGCACAGGGTCCGCGCGTTAGCTACGTGAACAGCGACAAGGGAATCACTAACCTGCATGTTCCATCAGACGTAATTGTGGATGCATCCATGCCGGCCTTGGTTCGCAACGGTGGCAAGCTCTGGGGAGTAGACGGAGCCGAGGACGATACCTTGGCAGTTATCCCAGACTCCTCGTACGCCGGTGTCTACCAGGCGACCATCGAGGACGTAATCGAAAATGGTCCACTGAACCCGGCAACTATCGGTTCGGTTCCAAACGTGGGTCTAATGGCCCAGGCAGCCGAGGAATACGGTAGCCACGACAAGACCTTCGAGATCAAGAGCGCCGGGCGCGTCGAGGTTGTAAATGCTGCCGGCGAAGTATTGCTGTCGCACTCGGTTGCCCAAGGCGACATCTGGCGCGCCACCCAGACCAAGGATATTGCGGTTCGCGACTGGGTAAAACTTGCTGTCACCCGTGCCCGTGCCACTAACGTGCCAGCAATTTTCTGGCTTGACCCGGACCGCGCACACGACGCAGCGCTGATTACCAAGGTGAATCAGTACCTAGGTGAGCACGACACCACCGGACTCGACATCCGAATCATGGAGCCAGCAGCGGCCACCAAGTTCTCGCTGGGTCGTATTCGCGAGGGACTCGACACCATTTCTGTCACCGGAAACGTGTTGCGCGACTACCTAACCGACCTCTTCCCGATTCTTGAGGTTGGCACCAGCGCAAAGATGCTTTCGATCGTGCCTCTGCTAAACGGCGGTGGTTTGTTCGAGACTGGCGCGGGTGGTTCTGCTCCAAAGCATGTTCAGCAGTTCCTAGAGGACAACTACCTTCGTTGGGATTCGCTGGGTGAGTTCTTTGCGCTTGCAGCATCGCTTGAGCACCTTGCGGTTACCACCGACAACGCCAA
>CAIYOE010000061.1 GCA_903927775.1 uncultured Micrococcales bacterium
CGCTGAATTTTGCTCCACCACCTACGGCGTTACCTTCCCCATGGCAAGCAAGATCATGGTGAACGGCAAGAACCGCCACGAGCTTTACAAGACACTCACCAAGTCCAAGGACCGCATGGGCTTGAGCGGCCCGATTCTATGGAACTTTGAGAAGTTCCTTGTGTTGCCAAACGGCGAGATTCACCGCTTTAGGCCAACCACCCTTCCAGATGACCAGGCAATCGTTGACCTAATCGAAGCGAATCTGCCGAACTAGTCAGACTCATTCCAATTGGCACAAGCGTCTTGAAACCTACTCGATCGGGGCAGCGATAACGATTACCGAATCAGGCGACTCGGGGTCGAAACGCTCGTCGTAGATTTCGTAGTGAGGGGCTTCGCGTTCCTCAAAGTCGCTGGAATCTAGGTACTCGTTGTAGAACCAGGCCGTGGTCTCACCAATAGTTTCAACATCACCGATGTGCTCACAAACGGCAAAATTTCCGGCGGGAACATCCAGGACACGAAGTGGACCGAGGTCTTCTGGAACATCTTCAACCAGCAGTCCTGCAAAGTAAGAAAGTTGCCCTGGCTTTGGGTTCTTGCCCTTTGGCGGCTCTAGAACACCGACAGACCAAGTGAATTCGAACTCGTCGAGTTCGTCTAGGTGATCGAAAAGCTCGCCCCAAAGCGCCGGCAAAATGGCGTGGGCGTCGGAGTTCTCGCCCAAAACACTAATAAAGTCTCGGCTGATGCCGATCAAGGTCATGGCTGGGTACTGCTGGGTCTTTACAATCGCGTTCATTCGGCAATCCTACGGCCCAAGGCCAAAATTAGGCCGACAGGTATTTCTCTAGCGAATCAAAGTAGCTTTCCATTCCGGCCTGCGCACGTGGGGCATGGCCCTCAGGAAGCTCGCCAAACTGACTGAACTTGACCCAGGTCTTTTCCCCTCGGGTTTCGAACTCCACAACAATGTTGTGGTGAAGCGCCGAGTCGTCCATCGCTGCGAACTCATCCAGGTCTTGGGTGTAGCACATGGTGTGCTCAAGTAGCGTGTGGGTTTCGGCCTTGGTATACAGGCCGTAAAAACAAGAAACCATGTTGAAGGCAGGCACATCAACAGCGATAGCCCAACGGCCGCCAATTACAGCATCTGACTTGGACGAACCCGGAACGTTGGCCAGGTCGGTGGGGTGATACCAAGCCTCGAGCGCGGCCGCATCGGTCCAGGCGTGCCAAACGGTTTCAATTGGGTGTGCGTATTCGCGTTCCACGGAATGCAAAAAATTGAGTTGCATGATCGGCCTTTCGATGGGCTATTTGTGAGAAACAAGGAATACAAGCGCCTGGATTTGCAACGTGTAAAGCCCAGGTGTTGCACCGGGCTGAATTTGTAATCCGCGCACCAGCGTTACCCTATCGGAGTTTTGAACATCGTCGACAAACGAAAGTATTTGCTGGAGTTTTCCATCAACTGTGAGGGTAACGGGAATGTCCCTCACAGAGTTACCGGCTTTTGTAAAGGAGCTGGCGAACTCCTGTTCGCGGTGAATCACAGTTGGCACAACATACTTTTCTGGGTCCCCTACAGTCAGCGAAGTAACTACAAGGCCATTCGAGTTGGCTGCGTTATTAAGAGCGTCCACCACCAGTGAAACATGCGGTTCCTCAGGCATGAAGGTTTGTAGTTCGGATAACTGGGAATCGACGATGACTTTATTTCTTGTCAGAGCCATGAGGTGATTTAGACGCGCAATCTCAACATTTAGGAGCGCGTTATTTTGGTCGGTCGCAAGGTTGGCATCGCTGGATGCCTCCATCATTGGATTGACACCGACGAACACGGTCACGGAAATAACCGCCGCGCAGATCAAGGACGCGTAAATCATTTGTCTAAAACGTTTGGCTATTCTCATCAGTTGCCCGCCTCGCCAATGTTGACTTGCTCGAGATTACGCTTAGCCAGCACTTCATGGTTGAAGAACACCGACAGCTTGATTTCATAGGTTCCAGCGTTGGAATTGATACTGCTGAGTTTGGAATCCGAATACCCGGGGATTGTGGATAACTGGCTCATCCAAGCCTGAACGCTGCCGTAATTTCCCATCAGTAAAAACAGATTTACCTGAACAATGGCGTCCTTGGGCGTAGAAGAAGCCGCTCCAATCGCTAGGTTTCCGATTGGCAGTACATCGATGCTGTTTGTAGCCGTGCCCGCCGGATAGGTTGCCACGATGCTCTCGATCAAAGGCTTCCACATTATTTCAGACGAGGAGCCCACTACTTTGGCGGCTTCCAAGAATCTAATGTGCGCTTCCTCTTTAGTCATGGCCCTGAAAACCTCCTGACGGGCGCGCATTTCGTCGAGACGCAACTGTGAATTCTTGAGAAAGAGGTCGGCCGAAAACGAGTTGACCGTCATGCCCAAATAAACCAAAGCACAAACCAAGAACACACCGTTAACCAGATAAAACAACCTTCGACGGACTATTGCATTGAGCTCGACTTCGGCGAATCGCTCGGGGACAAAATTTACTCTGGGAGGTTGAGTGATGTCCACCTTGGCCGGTGACCTTACAAAAATGCTCATAGGTCAACACCTTCGGCCAGAGCTAAAGCTACGGCCAGGTGGTCGGGCAGTTCAGCCGTGTCAACCAACGACAGCGTCGATTTTTTGTGTCCAAGTCCGGTCTTAGTGATACCTGTTACCCAAATGTTCTTGTCCTTAGACAACGCTTCGATGAACTGTGCGTTATCGAGTCGGTAGCCTGAAACCAAAATTTCCTCAATTTTTTTGTCTGAGTGGTTCAGGTGAAAATATTCCATGGTTTCATTTAGTTCACGAATAGCCTGCCTCTGCAGAGCAAGTTGACTTTGTTCTTTCTCTAGGATCAACGCCAGTTCGCCAGTTGATGGTTCAGCGGATTCAAAAACGAGCCCCTCGTTATCACCAGTAGCAGCGTCGGATAACTTCAGCTCGCGATTACCGAGATGCTCCCAAGGAACAAGCCGAACGAATACGACTTTGGTGCCGTCAGTCACAACAATGTTGATGTAGGAGTTAGACGCCCGCACGTAGGCCTTGACGCCGGTTTGGATTTTGCGTTTCATAAGGTGCCGAGTCAGCGCAAAAGGTATTAGGTCGATAGAAACCACTTTGAGCTTGGCGGCTCTTGACGCTTCCATGAGCTCATCGACAACTTTCCGATTTGCCGCCACAGCTAAACCCTGCAAACTTGGTTCTCCATCGACAACGGTTCGAGAGTTGGCGTAAAAATCCAAAACCACCTCGTCTACAGACATGGGCAACTCCGATTTGAGCAAATCCGGGAGCCTCTTCTTGAGCATGTTGGGCGAAACATCGGGGACTGAAAACTCTCTAACGAATACGTCTCCTCCACCGATGCCA
>CAIYOE010000062.1 GCA_903927775.1 uncultured Micrococcales bacterium
ATCAACTGGTAGGTGGATTTGTCCGTTATCTCTGATTTCCAGGGACAGACATCCAGGCTGCGAGCTAGAGATCGAGATCTTGGTCAGAGTCGCGCCGCCATTCCTCACGGCGTTCACCACGGCTTCGGTAACCATGGCGTTAATAACGAATGAGTTAGCTTTGCCTGCGCCAATTAGATCCCTTGCCTCTTTCGAGATATTGAATTCGATTTGGCAGACACCCTCCCAGGTGCGTTTGAGAACTGCCAAGTCTGTTTCGAAATCACCGGAAAGCTCAGGGAGATCGCGGAGCGCATCCATGGCCCGGTCCAGATCACGGAGTGCTAGTTCGAGCTGCTCAGGGTCTGCCTGCCTAGACAGACGAGTGATAGCGGCCACAACTGCGCCTTGCACATCGCCGTGTACCTGCGCAACCACACGTCGGCGGCCAAGCCACTGGCTCTGGCGAACCCTGGCAAGCGAAGCGCGCAAGCGCGCTTTTTCTTGAAGCAGTTCCGCTGTCAACTGCTTATTGAACTGACCGGTCGATGAGATTACCGAACCTGTAATTGTTGCAGCAACAAAAGATGCCAAAGTCGCCATCAGGCTGTATGGAGAGTGCATTCCGCTATAGACCAATATCATCCAGGCGCCGGTTGTAACCAGAAGCAAGATAAAAAATAACTTGGAAACAATTTTGGCCAAACCATCCACTGAGTTTTTGTCTGACACAAGTTGAATCACCTTGATTGCGCAGCCCGCAACCAGAAGAACCTGAAAACTGGTGAACGAGAAACTGAGTCGAGCAGCCAAAATCAGCACAGCGTATTGGATCAACGACAACACGACGATCAAAACAGGGGAAAGCGACGCCGGCAGTGAGTACTTTGCTTTGATGCGGACCCTATCTGACATCAATGGGACATCGGCCAGCGTGGCTGGCTTTTGCGGCAGAATCGAAACTTCTTGTCCCGCGGGGCGAACATCGGCTTGATTCATGAATCGAAGCAGGCTCACTGCATCTTCCGAGGAATTTGGCTCGACCATAACGCTTCGGACGTAGCTGATTTTCGGGTTCAGTCTCTTACGAACTCTGGTGGAAATTTCATCCAGGTCGGCCTGCACCAACTGACCCGAGTATTCGGCCAGGTACTCAAGTTCTTGCCGGAGTGCAGCAATCTTGCTTTTTAATCCTTTGCGAAGTTGGCTTCCTTGAAACCCAGAAACAAAGGTCATGAACAGAACAGGGCCTAGAACCAGCGAAATCAGTGTTCGTTGTTCGATTGGCACCATGTTGTAAAGGTTCAGGCCACCGAGCATGAAACCAAACGCCAGGTTGTCCAAGCTGCCCACAACTGCGTTTGCCAAGAGGTTGGCGGTTAGGCCAGCGGCAACCGTGCGAGGTTTCGCAAAAAACAGTCGGCTAAAGCTCAGGGTTGCTACCGTGTTCACGCAGGTGAGCATCAACCGCAAAACTTCTACCAGTAGAAGCTGCTTGGTCGGCCCGCCAACGTGCGTAAAAATGCTGAAGACCTGAGCAATAGTTCCACAGTAAATGTAGAACCCCATGCTCCAGACATCTTTGCTCGCCGCGTATTCAAGGTTGAGCCCGCTAAACACGCGCTTCATCGTGTTATCGAGACTGAACCCCGGCAACGCGAATGAACTCGCGAACCGCATTCACGCGGTGATTGCCTGGGTCTTCCGACAGACCAGCGCGATCCATAGCGCGATTCAGAGTGATCTCGACCGAGCGAACGGTGGTTCCTCGCTCGGCGGCGATCTCCTGATTGGTCATGCCCTTGGCAACCATTCGCAAGATTTCTAGTTGTGAGTCGGTCAGCTTTGCCAACCGGTGGCTGGCACCGGTGTGGTTTCTGTGGCCAACACCAACGCGGCCGGCTGCGGCCGATTCGATTGCGCTGTAAAGAGTTGTGGTGTCGCTAATGCGGTCCTTGTGCAGGTAAGCGGCATCGGCTGGGATGGACGCGTTAGAGATTCCCAACAGGCGAGGTTCGGTTAGGTGGGTTAGGAAAACCAGGCCTAAGTTCTTGTCCTGTTTAGTGAGCGCAAAACCTAGGTCTACACCGTTCATACCCTGACCAAGGTCGATATCCAAAACTGCGACGTCTGGTCTAAAAGTGTCGGCGATCTGTCGAGCCTGGCTTGCGGTTGTTGCACCAATCGCATCGTAGCCAGCGCGCTTGAGCGAGCCAACCAGAAGGTCGCACAACAGAGCTTCGTCTTCTACAAGTAGAACTTTGTTAGTCATTGGTACAACCTTTCGTTTTTTCCCCCACGCAAACTTGACAGAGGTCGAAACATCTTTCAACATACGCATTCGTCTGAACGAAACGAAATGTGAAAATAGTTTCTTTTTAGCAACTCTTTTTGCTTAAACGTTAGGTCTCAAACGATATAAAGCCAAGCGGAAACCCTGACCCTAATGAAATTAACAGAGTCGGGGTGAAACTGACCGACATTCATGAACGCAGGTTTTTTCTGACCGCGAT
>CAIYOE010000063.1 GCA_903927775.1 uncultured Micrococcales bacterium
CCTCGGTTGTGTAAATCCGGTCAATGGTCATGCCCTTGCCGGTACCAGCGTTGTTCGCGCCGGTGAAAGCGGTGGTATCAGTCACTGCTCTCTCCTTTTCCCTAGTGTTTTTTAGATGTTGTAAAGCTGTTTTGGTGCAAGTTCTGGTTTGTTGCTCAGTTGGCTATTGATTCTGCCGCCGGGCTGGGATGCTCCAACCTCAGCAACTTGATAGCCGCCTCGAAATCATCGAGGCTTTCCCACCCTTGGTAAACGCTGGCGAATCTCATGAAGGCAACTTCATCTAATTTGCGCAGCGGCTCAAGAATGGCAAGTCCCACATCGTGGGCTTCGATTTGGGCTACTCCGGTGGAGCGAATCGATTCTTCTACCGCCTGGGCCAAAAGCGTTAGATCGCTGTCGGTTACCGGACGCCCCTGGCAAGCTTTGCGCACACCATTGACAATCTTGTCTCTGCTAAACGCCTCGGTTACGCCGTTTCGCTTGAGAACCATGAGACTAGAGGTCTCGGTGGTGCTAAATCTGGATCCGCACTCTGGGCATTGACGACGCCGCCGAATCGAAGAACCGTCTTCGGCGGTTCGGGAGTCCATTACACGCGAGTCTGGGTAGCGGCAAAAAGGACAGTGCATCCTGGGCTCCCCTTCTTCGTTTCTAACAATTTACCCACTAGATATAGATTGTTTTCTATTGGGTGCCCCTATATCTTGTGTTGAATGAGTACCCAATGCAACTTACCTAGACTTCGGCGTGTCGCGGTAAATTGCCGAGAATTCAAGGAATTCACCTCGAAAAAGAGTGAAAAATAGTGATTATTTACCAAAAAGAAATCATTTGGTAATCAGGTAAACAACTAATTGTGGGGTTTTAGGGTTAACCCGGCACTAGATGTGGGGGCGGTTTAGGCTTTGAAGCGAGCCGCGATGGCATCGCCGTGAGCTGGTAGGCCCTCGGCAACCGCGAACTGTTGCACTAGAGCGGAAATCGGCAACAACCCAACACGTGAGTAGTCGATTACCTGCTGCGCACGAACAAAGCTGTGTACACCAAGGCCCGAGCCGAACTTGGCCTGCTGGCCCGTTGGCAACACGTGGCTAGAGCCCGCCATGTAGTCGCCCAGGCTTACCGGCGAATACTCCCCCATAAAGATCGCCCCTGCGTTGGTGATGGCCGCCAAGGTTGCCTGGTTGTCTCTTGAGTGAATCTCTAGGTGCTCGGTGGCGTACTCGTTGCTAAACGCCACAGCCTCATCCCAGGTGTCGGTCACCACTATCGCGCTCTGTTGGCCCGCCAGCGCGGTGGCGACTCGTTCGATGTGGTGGGTGGCAGCGATTACCCCCGGTAGGGCATCGATGACTCGCTTTGCCAAACCAAGACTGTTGGTTACCAAAACGCTGGCCGCGGCTTCGTCGTGTTCGGCTTGGCTGACCAAGTCGTAGGCAATCAGAGTTGGATCGGCGGTGGCATCCGCCAAGACCAAAATCTCGGTGGTGCCGGCCTCGGAGTCGATTCCGATCAGGCCTCGAAGGGCACGTTTGGCGGCGGTCACATAAATATTTCCCGGGCCGGTGACTAGGGCAACCGGAGCCATGTCGATTTGTGGCAAACCGTGTGCAAAAGCAGCGATGGCCGCCGGGCCACCCATTGAGTAAACCTCGGTCACGCCGAGCAAACCCGCGGTTGCCAAAACAGCCGGGTGCGGGCGCCCGCCAAAGTCCTTTTGGGCCGGGGATGCAATGGCAAGTCGCGGCACGTTGGCAACCTGCGCTGGAACCACGTTCATGACAACGCTAGACGGATAGACCGCCTTGCCACCTGGAACGTAAAGGCCAACTGAATCAACCGGCTGCCAGCGTTGGTGCACGGTGGCGCCCTCCGCCAATTTCACCGATGTGGGTTTTGGCAGGTTCGCCTGCGAAACCTTGCGGACACGTTCGATAGATTCCAGAATCGCAAGCTTTAGCGTTGGATCTAGCTGTGCTACGGCATGGTCTATTTCATCCTGGGTTACGCGTACCGGGTTTGGGTCCACGCCGTCGCGGGCGATGGTTACCTCAACTACGGCATCGAGGCCTCGGGTGGCAACGTCTTGAATCAGCGGCAGCACACTCTGCAGGGCGATTGCCACATCGATGCCCGCTCTGGGAACCAGCGTGTTGGTTTGAGCCAGGCTAAAGGCCGACTGCCCCTGCGCAAGCAGCGTTTCCTTGCGAAGATCCACGAGTCGAATGGGAGCAGCGGTCACGGCGGGGGCCTTTCTGGAGTGCCCCTAATTCTAGACGGGCGAGCGCGGGCAGTTTTTGATGGCAGTTGCGGTTAACCTTGGTAACAGGAGAATGATGCTCGAATACAACTGCGAAAAAAACCCAACCCAGGCCCTAATTGGTGCCTTTAGGCGCCACGCTTCGGGCGTTGCCGTGATCACCACCAACGATGCCGCTGGACACCCAGTTGGTTTCACTGCAACATCTATGACTTCTTTGGGAGCCAACCCACCGCTAATCATGTTCAGCGTTGCCCGCGGTTCCAGCAGCTGGGCAAGCGTCGAGTCGGCGGAGTACATTGCGATTCACACTCTTGGCGAACGAAACCTGGAGTTGGCGCAGCGCATGGCTGCCGATCACACTCAGCGCTTTACACCTAGTGACTGGGAACGCGGCCCGCACAACATGCCGGTTTTCCCGGGCGCTACCGCAGTGATGATCGCCAAAATCCGCGATGTGTTGAACATCGAGGCAAATGCAGTTGTGATTGCCGATGTGGTTGATGGGGCTTTGGGCGAGGAAGACGCCGGCCTGCTTTACCACCAGCGCGGCTACGCGATTCCCGGCACCAAACTGACCGAA
>CAIYOE010000064.1 GCA_903927775.1 uncultured Micrococcales bacterium
CCACGCCTACGTGCACATCCCCTTTTGCCGGGTTCGCTGCGGCTATTGCGACTTCAATACCTATACCGCCACAGAACTAAAGGGCGTGAACCAGGATGGCTTCGCGGCGCACCTTATTGAGGAAATCCGTTTCAGCGCCAGAGTGCTTACCGAATCCGGCTTTGCTCCCAAGTCGCTCACGAGTGTTTTCTTTGGCGGCGGTACTCCAACTCAGCTTCCGGCAAGCGATTTGGCGGCTATTTTGGCAGAGTTGCTGGCCACTTTCGGCATTCAAAGCGGCAGCGATGGCCTACCGGCCGCCGAAATCACCACCGAGGCCAACCCCGACAACGTAGACCTTGAGTATCTGAGGGCGCTCAAGGCCGCCGGATTCACCCGGGTCTCGTTTGGAATGCAGTCGGCGGTGGCATCTGTGCTGAAAACGCTAGACCGAAGCCATACTCCCGAAAGAGTTCCATTAGTGGTGGAGTGGGCTAAGCAGGTTGGGTTGCAGACCTCGGTGGACCTAATTTATGGCGCTCCCGGTGAGTCGATCTCCGATTGGCAGGCCAGCATAGATGCGGCTCTTAGTTACGAGACCGATCACATCAGTGCCTATTCGCTAATTGTGGAACCGGGTACAAAACTGGCACGTCAAATTGCCTCCGGTGCTTTGGCCGAACCAGATGAAGACGAGCAGGCAACAAAGTATGAACTAGCGGATGCCGCTTTCAATGCGGCGGGAATGACCTGGTATGAGGTCAGCAACTGGAGTAAGTCTGACCAAACCCAGAGCGCACACAACCTGAGTTACTGGCAGAGCAAGAACTGGTGGGGTTATGGACCCGGAGCGCACAGCCACATCGGGGGAGTGCGTTGGTGGAACCAAAAGCATCCGGCAAGCTATGTGGCACCACTTGCAAACGGAATGTCGCCCGCATTGGGTCGCGAAACCTTAGACTCCAGGACTCAACTAGAAGAACACGTTTTGCTGATGATTCGTACTAGGCAGGGCCTGCCCATCCAGGTTCTCAAAGATCTAAATGTTTTCGATCCAAAGTTGATTGCTGGACTAATTGCAGACCAGCTAATCGACGCTGGTTTGGCCATGCGGGGGACAATTCAACTGACTCAGAATGGTCGGTTGTTAGCCGACAGCGTTATTCGAACACTTATCGCTTGATGCGGATAATATTGGCACTCAGGACCAGAGAGTGCTAGGTAGGTGAACATGATTCCAGAACGAAGTGCAGACGTGCTGCGCGCGATTGTTCAGGACTACATTGCAACTCGTGAACCGGTTGGTTCGAAGGCACTGGTCGAGAGACATGGCTTTGGGGTGTCTGCCGCTACCATCCGCAATGACATGGCGTTGCTCGAAGAAGAAGAACTCATCGTTGCTCCGCACACCTCCAGTGGGCGAGTTCCAACCGACAAGGGCTACCGGCTATTTGTGGACCGCCTCAACGAGGTAAAGCCACTTTCGAGCGCCGAGCGAAACGCTATCGAATCATTTATGTCCAACGATGGCGACCTCGACGAAGTCCTGGGTAAGACTGTGCGCTTGTTGTCATCGCTAACGAACCAGATGGCCGTGCTTCAGTATCCAAGCCTTGGCAAAGCAATGATTCGA
>CAIYOE010000065.1 GCA_903927775.1 uncultured Micrococcales bacterium
GGCAAGGGCTCTCGCACTCACCTGGTTTCGCCGGTTGTGGCTGCTGCCACAGCGGTTCGTGGAACCCTAAGTTCGCCAAGCGACCTACCTGAACTGCCACCGCTAACCACCGGAATCGCAACGTTAGGAAACAACTAATGGAAAAGATCCAAGTTTTCACCGGCACCGCCGTACCGCTAAAGCGCAGCAACGTTGACACCGACCAAATCATCCCGGCGGTTTACCTCAAGCGAATCACCAAGACTGGCTTCGAAGACGCACTGTTTGCGGCTTGGCGAGGCGACTCGGAATTCGTACTTAATCAGGAGCCTTACAAGGCCGGCGAGGTTCTGATTGCTGGAGCCGACTTTGGTACCGGATCCAGCCGTGAGCACGCGGTTTGGGCGCTACGCGACTACGGTTTCAAGGCTGTTTTTAGCAGCAAGTTTGCGGACATTTTCCGTGGTAACGCGGGCAAGCAGGGTCTTGTGGCCGGAGTAATCACCGATGAAGCCACCGAGGCGCTTTGGGCTGCTATCGAGGCAAATCCTGGGGTTGGTGCCACGGTAGACCTAGTAAATCGAACCGTGAGCGTGGGCAGCCTAAGCGTGCCATTCCAGATTGATGATTACACTAGGTGGCGTCTGCTTGAAGGCTTGGACGACATCGGTTTGACCCTTCAAAACCAGCAGGCAATCGCCGAGTTTGAGGCAAAGCGTCCTTCGTTTAAGCCAAAAACCCTGCCAGCCAAGGGAGTCTAATGAGCCAGATCACCGTTACCGGAGGCAAGCCACTAAAGGGTCGAGTAGACCTAAAGGGCGCCAAGAACCTGGTCACCAAGGCAATGGTTGCGGCCCTTCTGGGCGAGACCCCGAGTGTGCTCAAAGACGTTCCTCGCATCAGCGATGTCGAGGTCGTATCCGGACTGCTTCGCCTGCACGGTGTGGTGATTGACTTCACCGACGACGGCGTGATGCACCTCGACCCAACCAACGTCAAGAGCGCGCGAATGGTCGACATCGATGCCCATGCCGGTTCGAGCCGTATCCCAATCCTGTTCTGCGGCCCACTGCTTCATCAGCTTGGAGAGGCCTTTATCCCTGGTCTTGGTGGCTGCCACATTGGTGACCGCCCAGTGGATTACCACTTTGAGGTGCTGCGTAACTTTGGCGCCAAGATCGAAGAGCTTCCGAACGGAACCCGGCTAACTGCTCCAAAGGGGCTAAAGGGCGCCAAAATTAGTTTGCCCTACCCAAGCGTTGGAGCCACCGAACAAGTGCTTCTCACTGCCGTGAAAGCCACCGGCAAGACCGAACTCTCGGGTGCGGCTATTGAGCCAGAGATCATGGACCTAATCGCAATCTTGCAAAAGATGGGTGCGATTATCAGTGTGGATGCAGATCGAGTTATCCGTATCGAGGGCGTCAAGACTCTGAACGGGTACAGTCACCGCGCGCTATTTGATCGCAACGAGGCTGCCTCATGGGCTGCCGCCGCATTGGCAACCGAGGGCGATATCTTTGTTGGCGGTGCACGCCAGCAAGAGATGACAACTTTCTTGAACGTCTTCCGTAAAGTGGGCGGTGCGTTCCAAATCGAAGACGACGGTATTCGCTTCTGGCATCCGGGCGGTCAGTTGAACTCGGTGGTAATCGAGACCGATGTGCACCCGGGATTTATGACCGACTGGCAGCAGCCCCTGGTTGTGGCCCTGACGCAGGCCAACGGCTTCAGCATCATCCATGAGACCGTTTACGAACAGCGTTTTGGATTCACCGATGCGCTAAAAGACATGGGCGCTCAGATTCAGATTTATAGCGAGTGCCTCGGCGGTACCTCTTGCCGATTTGGCCAGCGTAATTACAACCATTCGGCGGTAATAAGCGGCCCAACCAAGTTGACTGGAGCCGACATCCGAGTCCCAGACCTGCGCGGCGGATTCAGCCACATGGTGGCGGCTTTGGCGGCCGAGGGTGTTTCGAACGTAACGAACGTACAGTTGATTTCTCGCGGATACGAGAACTTCTTGCAAAAGCTCGCCGATCTGGGCGCCGACTTTACCTACACGGAGTAGCGAAACTTGGCTACTCAACCGGCCGGCACCAAGGGCGTTCTGCCAATGCCAAAGTTTCACAAGCATGAGCGCCATTTCAAGCTAGCGCTAATTGCCGGGGTTTTGATTCCGCTGGTTCGACTCATGTTTGGGCTTCGTGTCACGGGATTAGAAAAGCTGCCAAAATCTGGCCCTTACGTCTTGGTAGGGAACCACGTGACCAACGTGGATGCTCTTGCGGTTGCCTACCTTGTGTACGTCAAACTAAAGCGCGCACCACACTTCTTGGCAAAAGAAGGCCTCTTTCGCATTCCCGTACTTGGCAAAATTCTGCTGACAGCTGGTCAGATTCCGGTGTACCGCACCAGCGGGCAACGCAATGATGAACCGCTCAAAGTGGCACATGACTACCTTAACCATGGCCACATGATTGCCATTTTCCCCGAGGGAACCCTGACTCGAGACCCAGATATGTGGCCGATGCGAGGCAAAACTGGAGCAGTACGGTTAGCGCTCGATTCCAATGTGCCGGTTTACCCGATCGCTCACTGGGGTAGCCACGAAATCCTTCCGCGCTACGGAAGTAAGTTCCGCCCTGGCTTCTGGAAACATGTCGACGTGCTAGTGGGCGATCAAATAGACCTAGACAAATTCCGCCACCCGCAGATAACTCCTCAAGAGGTCACTGACGCAACCGTAGTTGTAATGCACACCATCACGGGCTTGGTCGAGCAGTTGCGCGGGCAAAAGGCCCCGGGCAGACTTTGGGATCCGGCCGCGGCAGGGCAAAGCGTCACAGGAAATTTTTTGAAAGATAAGAAGTAGGTTTCTGGAATGACCAAAATTGCAGTGATGGGCGCCGGCAGTTGGGGAACCACCTTTGCCAAGGTATTGGCCGACGCCGACAACGAGGTTATCCTTTGGGCTCGCCGCGAAGACGTGGTTGAGGACATCAATGACCATCACCGTAATGGCGATTACCTTCCGGGAATCGATCTCCCTAAGTCGTTAACCGCAACCATGGATGCGGGTGCGGCCATGGCGGAAGCCGAGCAGGTTTA
>CAIYOE010000066.1 GCA_903927775.1 uncultured Micrococcales bacterium
AGGATGAGTTCTTGGTCCACACCGGCCTGAGACAGTTCGCGCTTGATCGCGGATTTGGACAATCCACGAGTCAGCCGCTTGTCATGAGCAAAGGCACGGGCATAGGCTGCATCGTCTATCAGTCCCACCTCGGTGAAGCGCTCGAGGAGAGCCTGAGCGATTTCTTGAGGAACGAACTTTTTCTCTAGTAACTGAGCAAGTTGATGCTTGGTTTTGGAGCTGCGAGTCAACTGGTTAATCAGAATGTTGCGGGCACGTTCATCCCATTCCTCGGGTGTGCGGTTAAGGTCCGCTTGCGAGGGTTCAAATTTGGGACGACGGCCCGCCACCTGATTACTCGGCTACGGCCTTAGCAGAACCCTTGGTTTCTACCGCTGGCGCTTCGGCTGTTACCACTGGCTGACCAATACCAAGCTTGGCCTTGATCTTCTGCTCGATTTCATCGGCTACCTTGGCGTTATCCAGAAGGAAGTTGCGGGAATTCTCTTTACCCTGGCCCAGTTGCTCGCCTTCGTAGGTGTACCAGGCACCGCTCTTCTTTACGATTCCCTGCTCCACACCAAAGTCGATCAGGCTGCCTTCGCGACTGATTCCAACACCGTAGATGATGTCGAACTCTGCTTGCTTGAAAGGCGCGGCCATCTTGTTCTTGACCACCTTGACACGGGTACGGTTACCAACCGCCTCGGTGCCGTCTTTCAGGGTTTCGATTCGGCGGATGTCTAGGCGAACCGACGCGTAGAACTTTAGAGCCTTACCACCGGCGGTGGTTTCTGGGCTACCAAAGAACACACCGATCTTCTCGCGTAGCTGGTTAATGAAAATCGCGGTGGTCTTGGTGTTGCTTAGAGCACCGGTTAGCTTACGAAGCGCCTGGCTCATTAGTCGCGCTTGTAGACCAACGTGGCTATCGCCCATTTCGCCTTCGATTTCGGCCTTCGGCACGAGCGCCGCGACTGAGTCGATAACGATGATGTCGATCGAACCCGAGCGGATCAGCATGTCAGCGATCTCGAGGGCCTGTTCACCGGTGTCTGGCTGGCTCACCAAAAGCGCATCGGTGTCTACGCCAAGCTTCTTTGCGTACTCTGGGTCAAGTGCGTGCTCTGCATCGATGAAGGCTGCAATGCCTCCTGCGCGCTGGGCATTTGCGATCGCGTGCAGAGCAACAGTGGTCTTACCACTGGACTCTGGGCCGTAAACCTCTACGATTCGGCCGCGCGGCAGTCCGCCGATTCCAAGAGCTACGTCTAGAGCAATAGAGCCGGTTGGGATTACCTCAACTGGGGCACGCTCATCGGAGCCCAAACGCATGACCGAGCCCTTACCGAACTGGCGGTCGATCTGTGCAAGAGCTGTTTCTAGTGCTTTTTCGCGCTCGGTCGGTGATGGCATCTTGATCCTCAAGTTTCTGGCTAGGCCCTAGGTTTTTTCTTCTGCATTGAAACTAGGTGTTGCCACCGACATTGCCCTTAATGAGGGCCGACTTTGTTAATAACTTTGCCTGCCAGTGAACTTGTGAATAGCCTAGCAATATTTCGAACAAGTTTTCGAATTTATCCCCGAGCGTGTCACCGAATCGATCGATTAGTTTTTGGGTTTGAGTTTGCTTTTGCCGTGCCAGCGCTCTTTGGGAACTCCATTAGCGGCGCAGATAGCCTGCCAAACCAGCCGCAGGTCGTCGCCCGCTTTGATAGCGGCCGCGGCGGTTCGGTCTCCGAGTTCGCCCAAAACCAGGTCGTCGATGATTACCTGGGCATAAGCCGCACCGAATTCATCGGCCATAAGTTCTGAAAATTTACTAAGTCGCACCGAGAACCGGTTAGTTAGTGGATGCCAACAGCGCGTCGTTTACACTGCGAACCTGCGCCACCAAAGGCGCCTGCTGACCGTAGTGAACCATTAGCTCGGTTGGTACGGTGTCTGGAATTGACACACCTTCGGACATTGCCAGACGGTCTGCGACTTCGCGCATAATGATCGAAATCGGGACGTCTAGGGCATCTGCTACAGACGCGAGAATCTCTGAGGATGCCTCTTTTTGTCCGCGCTCTACCTCTGATAGGTAACCGAGGGCTACACTGGCACGACTAGCGACCTGACGCAAAGTGCGTCCTTTGCGCTGGCGGAAATCCCGAAGCACATCACCGATTTCTTGACGAACTAGAACCACGATGGCCTCCCCTCTTTTAGATAGATCCGAATTGACTTACTGGGTGAAACTGTAACAAACCCGTCTGACAGTTTTCTGAGAGTTGACTGGGTCTGTAACAGAATGTTCATTGACCCTTTAAACAATCTCAGTCTTCCATTTGTTCCAACAGGGTCTGAAACAGTGCCACCGTGGCCTGAAGCCTGATTTCATCCCTGGAACCGAACAACTGCAGTGAAAATGATTCGGCAACGCCGTCTAAAGCAAACCCAAGGTGAACCTGCCCAACCGGCTTTCCCTCTTGCAGGTCTGGTCCGGCAACTCCGGTGGTAGCAATTCCGTAAATCTGACCACTTCTTAAGCCCTCGGCTTCTTTGATGAGCGATTTAGCCCCAAGCGCCATGGCTTCTGCAGTCTGTGAGCTCACCGCACCGTAGGTGACCAGTGTCATGCTTGGCACACCCAGAAGTTGGTGTTTAGCGGCATCGTGATAAGCCACAACCGCAGCTAGCAACACTGCAGATGCACCCGGCACCGCAACCAGCGATGAAGTGGCTAATCCACCTGTTATTGACTCTGCCAAAACTAGGCGAATTCCGCGGTCTGCGCACACGGAAATCACGTGCCCCGCCAGCTGAGTCAACTGCAGTTCTTGGATACTAAGGTCAGCCACGTGAAGCCTTGAATGCTGCTAGAACGTATTGCACACCAGAGTAAAGAGTGAGCGCAACCGATATCCAAAGTAAGACCTGCTCAAAAACACCAAGCGGCGCCCACCAGGAATCCAGCGGAGAAAGCATGAAACTGATTGTTACCGCTTGCAAGATTGTCTTGAGCTTGCCACCGCCGCTGGCGGCAACTACACGCTTGCGAACCACAATCAGGCGGTAGACGGTGATGCCGATTTCACGAGCCAAAATCAGGATGGTCGCCACCCAGGGCACAACGTTCAGCATGGAAAGCAGAATCAACCCTGAGCCAATGAGCGCCTTGTCGGCGATTGGGTCCAGGATTTTTCCCAAGTTGGTAACTAGTCCGCGGCTTCGGGCAATCGCGCCATCCAAGCCATCGGTGGCAATAGCCAAAACAAAAACTCCAGTAGCCCACCAGGCATGCGTTGAATTCGGGTTAGGGTTTTTCAACACCAGCCAGACAAACACGGGCACCATCAAAATGCGCACTACCGTTATGGCGTTTGGCAGGTTATAAGGCGAGGGTTGAACGGCTTTGGCCTCGGAACCGGGATTGCTCATTCGGGCCTTCCAGTCAGGAACCAGGCGTCTTCCGGGTC
>CAIYOE010000067.1 GCA_903927775.1 uncultured Micrococcales bacterium
CCTATGTATAACTGGGGACCACCTAGCTCACTCAAGGCCTGGATTGACCGTGTCATCAATACCCGCACTTTTTACCAAAACACCGGCCAACTTGCCGATCTGCCGGTCAGCGTGATCATCTCGAGCGGCGGCCTTTACAGCGAAGGCGAAAACGCGAAACACGATTTTTTGAGGCCTTGGTTGGCGGAGTGCTTTAGCAGAATCGGTGTGCGCAATCTGACTTTCATCAACTGCGACCCAGCCGGGCCTATGGAATACGGCAGAGTCGACCCGGCTTCGCCAGAAAGCGGTTTATCCAAGGCCCTGAGTCAGGTACCGGCCGCAGTAAAAAGAGCTCGGTAGCTAGGCGTGATCCGCTAGTTCCCAAACGTGCCCGCTAGGGTCTCTGAAGCTCGCGGTTCGCACGCCCCAAGGGCGATCAATCGGGCCATTCAGGAACTCAACGCCCGCAGCCAGGAGTTCTGCAACCACGGCGTCAACATCTGAAACTCTAAGTGTGTAAACCGCGATCGCATCCACTCCCGCAGCAAGGTCACCAACTGCTGCGGGCTCCACAAGCTCACCAGCGGAGGAAACGTCAAGCAAGTTGATCATGGTTTGCCCACATTTGTAGACGGCAGAAACTTCATCGCTGAATACTTTGGTCAAACCAAGTTTCTGGCCGTAAAACCTAACGCTCTCAGTCAAGTCTGCTGTCAGCAGTGTGATTGCAAAGAGACCGCCTTCGAAACCTGTCCTTATTGTGCTGTTCATGCTCAAATAATACGGTTAACCACACATTTTGATTAGTTTCGCTAATCTGAAACTGGAAAGTTGCCATTCGAGGAAGAGGCTGCTGTGCTGCTCACCCAGATCCTGACGAACAAAGGTGCGATTGCTGCAGAGCGCCACGAAGCAGCGCCAACCGATTCAATCGAAAACGAGCTTTTCGTTCTTCGACTGGTCGAGTCCAAAGAAATCACGCCAGTTCAGTTGTTAGCGGCACGAGCCGAACGTCTTCACCTTCCTTATGCCGATCTCTCAGAATTCGTGGTGAGCAAGTTGGCGCTGGCGCAAGTCTCTGCCGACCTCTGCCGCCGACACAAGGTTTTGCCCCTGCGGATACAAAATACCGAGCTGTATCTTGGGGTTCCGTCTGTTGGCAATATTCGCGCCTTAGACGAAGTTCGTGCCGCGTCTGGACTAACCGTCCACGTGGTGTTGGTTGATCCAGACCTGCTCGACGAAGCGATTTTGCGCAACTATCGACTCGATGATGACCTTGGAGAGGTGTCTTCAAGCATCGAGGACACCCAAACCGGGGTTCTGGACCTCCTCAGTGCAGACACCGCTGCTAACGATGCCCCGATTGTTCGATTCGTAAACGCAATCATCACTCAGGCTATTCAGGACCGAGCCTCCGACATCCACATTGAGCCGGGGGAAAACGACTTGCGGATTCGTTACCGCATCGATGGTGTGCTTCACGAAATGCAGCGTGAGTCCAAGAAGATTCAGCCCGGGGTAATTAGCCGAATCAAAATCATGAGCGACATGGACATCGCAGAGCGTCGCAAACCCCAGGACGGCCGTATGACATTCGGGGGAGTTGGCGAAACTCGAGACCTACGTGTGGCAACGCTACCTACCGTTTGGGGCGAGAGTATTATTTTGCGAATACTAGACAACGGCAGCGTCTCCCACTCGGTGAAAAACCTTGGTTTTCTAGAGCAGAACCAGCGTATTTTCGAGCGCTCGATAACCAAGACCAGTGGAATGATTCTGGTAACAGGTCCGACCGGCTCTGGAAAGTCGACCACGCTGTATGCCACTTTGTCTGAGGTTTCACGCCCGCAGGTAAACGTTATTACCGTTGAAGATCCGGTTGAATACCGCATGCCAAATATCAAGCAGGTGCAGGTAAATGCCAAGGCCGGCCTAACTTTTGCTTCGGCGCTTCGCTCAATTTTGCGATCCGATCCCGACGTGATCCTCATCGGTGAGATTCGAGACCATGACACGGCCCAGATTGCCATGGAGGCATCGCTAACCGGACACTTAGTTCTGAGCACTTTGCACACTAATAACGCTCCGGCATCCATCACCCGTTTGATTGAACTTGGGGTAGAACCATTTATGGTGGCGTCGTCAATCTCCACCGTTATTGCACAAAGGCTCGCACGAAGGCTTTGTTCGGCGTGCAAAACTGAAGCGGATTTTCCGCCCGGCGCGCTAGATGCATTGCAGCGAGATTTTGAGGCCCTGCGCATTCCCCTCAGCCAAGCAACTTTTATGAAACCGGTGGGATGCAACCACTGCTCAAAAACTGGTTACCGTGGTCGACTTGCTATCCACGAGGTCCTGGAGGTAACCCAAGAAATAGCCGCGGCCACAATGAGCCGACTCTCGTCGGGTGAAATAAACAAAATAGCCCTGGACCAGGGCATGCTGAGCCTTCGATTGGATGGTTTGGCTAAAGCAGCGATGGGGCTCACTAGCCTAGAAGAGGTTTTCCGTGTCTTGGGATAATACGCAGCAGCTGCACAGTGCACCGACAGCGAGTTTGCTGGATAAGGTCCTAACGTTCATGAAAGCTCAAGCGGCTTCTGATCTGCATTTATCTCGAGGGCAATTTAAGGCTCGAATTCACGGAGAACTTAAGCCATTGCAGGGCATACCTGTGCTGTCGCCGCTACAAGTTGTAGAACTTTTGAGCACCTTGACTTCGGCTGAAAATTGGACACACTTCCTAAGCAAAAAAGAGTTCGACTGCGCTTACACATCTGCCGACGGTGATCGTTTTCGTGTGAATCTTTACATGCAACGCGGCGAGGTTGGCGCCGTTTTCCGTTCTATCCCGAGTCAAATTCGTTCGCTGGCTGAACTCAACCTGCCTAACCAGATTGGCAGGCTTGCCAAACTTAGCCGGGGACTTGTCTTGGTAACCGGCCCAACCGGATCCGGTAAGTCCACCACCTTGGCGGCGCTGGTGAATGAGATCAATGAAACTCGAGCCGAGCACATCATGACGGTAGAAGACCCGATTGAGTTCATCTACGAAAGTAAAACCGCTCTCATCAACCAACGTGAAGTCGGATCAGATACTGACTCTTTCTCTGATGCGCTTCGACATGTTTTGCGGCAAGACCCCGATGTGATTTTGATTGGTGAACTTAGAGACCTTGAGACCATCAGCGCGGCTCTAACGGCAGCGGAAACCGGCCACCTGGTTTTTGGCACCCTGCATACTCAAGACGCCCCTCAAACCATAGATCGAATCATCGATGTCTTTCCACCGCACCAGCAGGCTCTAGTTCGAACCCAACTTTCCACCACGCTAAAGGGGATTGTGTGCCAAAACCTTGTTCGTACCGCGAATGGCAGTGGGCGAGTAGCGGCAACCGAACTGCTTTTTGCGACCCCTGCCATCTCAAACTTGATTCGCGAGGGTAAGACTTATCAGATTGCTTCGGCGATCCAGGGCGGTCTTGAACAGGGAATGCACTCTATGGACCAGTCCCTGGCCAACCTAGTGAAAAACGGGGTCGTGTCAGGTCAAGTTGGAATGGATCAAGCTCATGACAAAGCCGCCTTTGCGCAGTTGATCCCAGGGATCGGGGCCAAGTAATGGCAGAAAAAGCCAATAGTTTTTACGAGCAATTCAGAGATCGCAAAGAGCCCTCAGTAAAGGATCTTGCGGTAATGTGCCGACAAATGGCGACGATGGTGAGTGCGGGGTTAACCGTTCTGAAAACTATCCGTATTTTGGCTATCCAGACCGAAAATAAAAAACTGGCAGTCATTTTGGACAAAGTAGCGCGGGATGTTGAAAGCGGATATTCGCTCTCGACCAGCTTGGCAAAACACAGCCAAACTATGCCACCTTTATTGATTGGGCTTGTCGCCGCGGGAGAATCCGGTGGGTTTCTCGACCAGGCTCTAGAAAATATTGCAGGGACTTTGGAGCGCGACAATGAACTAAAGTCAACCGTCAAGTCGGCTCTGACATATCCGGTTGCAGTCTTAATAATGGCTTTGCTAGCTGTTATAGCCATGCTGATTTGGGTGGTTCCGGTTTTCAAAACCATGTTTGACCGCCTAGGTGGGCAGCTGCCACTGCCAACCCAGATTCTGGTTTGGATGTCGCCAGTTGCGGCTTGGGGTTCTCCATTCTTGGTGATTGGGCTGTTTTTTGGCATGCGGTGGTGGCGCAAGAACAAAAGTTTGCCCAAGTTGCGCCAAGTCGTGGACCCGCTAAAGCTTAAAATCCCGGTTCTTGGCCCACTTATGCGTAAGCTTCTGATGGCCCGTTTCACCAGAAACCTCTCCAGCCTCGTCGATGCGGGTGTTCCCATGTTGCAGGCTTTTACTCTGGTCAGTGACACAGCAGATAACTGGCTTATGCAAGATGCCCTGGGTCGCATTCAATCATCGGTGCGGCTCGGTTCGTCGGTGTCTGCGCCAATGAACAGTGAAGCAATTTTCCCTCCGATGGTCACGCGTATGATCGCCGTCGGCGAGGAATCGGGTTCGCTGTCCACAATGCTTTCAAAAATCGCAGACTTTTACGACAACGAAGTCAAAGCCACCACGGCTCAACTCACAGCTCTAATAGAACCACTAATGGTGGCCGTGGTAGGGCTCATTGTGGGCGGTATGGTTATCAGTCTCTACCTGCCCATGTTTACCATCTACAACTCGATTCACTAGTTCCTTTTGCAAATATTCGGTTAACCGAAGTTTTTTTTGTGGAAAAGTTGAATAATTTGTGGCTATGCTAGCGATTACCGAGACAGTTCGAACAAAGGGGTACAAATGAACAGCAAGCTCAACACCAAAATGAAAAACCTATTCAACAAGGCCAACAACGACTCCGGCTTCTCGCTGGTAGAACTTTTGGTGGTAGTTCTTATCATCGGAATCCTGTCGGCTATTGCAATCCCAGTTTTCTTGAACCAGCAAGACCAGGCGCGCACCGCAGCCCTCAAGTCAGACCTGGCCAATGCCAAGCTTGCAATGGTCACCTACGGCACCGATCACGGCGGAGACTACTCGGCAGTAACCTTGGCAGACCTAACTGCAGCGGGCTTCAATGCCTCAGATAATGTGACCCTGGCATTGCCAACTGGCAAGGAGACCACCTCAGCATTTTGCATCGAGGCAACTCACTCGGTGAGCAATAAGGTCATGCACATTTCGCAGACCAGCACTCCCGCCGATGGAGTTTGCCCATAATTTGATGGCCTAGTACCTAGACCTGGATAGAACCCGGCTCTGGAAAAGGAGAGTTCATGATCAAAGTGAACAAGCCTGGACCGGAGTCGGGTTTTACTTTGGTCGAGGTGATTGTGTCTTTGCTGCTGTTGTCCGTGGTGGGCCTATTGGCCGGTGGCTCACTCATCGAGGCATCTGCCGCGAGCGCCAACAACTCGATGCATGCGGCGGCCAATCAACTGTTGAATAAAGAGTTGGAACGAATTCGAACCAATGTAGTGACTTGCAGCCGGCTCACGCAGCTAATCAGCGGTAACTTCGGCAACTCGTCTACAACTACAACCGATGGCAAACAGCTAGTTTCCAGCGTGAAGTTGGTAGGTGGCGTTGACTGCAGCACTCTAAATGCAGCGGCTGAGCTACAAGTGGTTGTCAAAAACGGAAATACGGTAGTCGCTCAGGCGAACAGCGTTTTCGAAGTTAGTCCCGGTTAGTAAGTTGCCTGTCCGGTTGGTATGGGAGCGCGTCGGTGCCAAGATACACACCGACCAGGGTTTCACGCTGATCGAAATGGTGATCGCCATGGTGCTCTGTTCATCTGTGCTTTTTCTGATAGCGGTAATGGTGTCTGGCATTTATTCCGTCCAGAGCAACGTGATGGGGTCCTCGCACTCTGCGGGTGAGACTCAGACTTTTGCTGAGGCATTTAAGTCTGCGATTCGCAGTTCTACAGCCACCAATTTAACGTCGGTAACAGTGGGGGCCAAGAAGGGCCAGTTGCTGGTTGCACGAGTCCTTGTTGCCAACGACCAACAGAACCTATCGCCTGCGGGAACTTGCGAGCAGTTTCTCTGGCTTGGCAGCAACATGTACTTTTCTACCGCCGCCCGTGCCGCAGACCTTCCGCCCGCAGACTCTCTGGCCCGTTGGAATCAGCTGGTATCCGGAGTTGAATCGGTTAACTCGGGTGTAGGTGTTTTTTCGCAACAAGGCTTGGTAACCAATGTTGATCTAGTTACTTCACTGCCTCACGGACTTGGCTCAGTCCTCAGCACGTCGCAAACCGCTCCAGATGTAACACAGGTGAGCGCACCATGTTTCTGACGCGAATGTGCCAGGCAAGTTTTGCGCACCGGCTTGTTTATAGAGGGCGCGATGAAGGAACCACGTTGATTCCGGTGGTGCTTCTGATGGCCCTGGCTATGCTTATCACCACCTTGATTGGCCAGCAGTTGTTCTACTCGATCAACCTGACGTCGCAGAACCGAGCCGAAACCGCGGCCCAGGCAGCAGCCGATGGCGCAGTCGATGTTGTCAAAGTGAGGATTGCAAATGGCACGTGCATAGCAAATAACTATTCAGGCACAATGGGAACGCAGAACTATCAGGTGACTGTAGAGAGCATGCAGAAAACTGGCTCCTCTTGGGTGGCTTCCTGCCCGGACCAAAACACCTCAAGGCTGCGAATCACAGCGGTGGGGTCTGCGGTAAATACCTTGGGCGCCACTGGCTACAATCTTCGAACCAAAAAGGTGCAGGAGATTTACGATTACCGAATTGTCACCTCGTATTTGACCACCACGGTTGCGGCTGGTGCCGCCTTGCAAACCTACAGCGGCGAGAGCATACCGGTAATGATTCGACCGGCAGCTGGGGTCTCGCAACAGTCGGTCGTGCTCTCTACCGGTTCCGAGCTTTGCGAGGGAGCTAAGGATGTCTTCGCCGATGTCTACGTCCTCTCCGGAGGTGTCGAACTCGAAAGCGGTTGCACAATACACGGTAACCTTTGGGCAGTAGGTGATATTCACCTGGGTGGCAACACCACAGTCACTGGTAACGTTTACGGCGGCTCAACGGTATACATCGGCTCCAACGCGGTGGTGGGAAATGTTTACGCCACCTCGACTCTGACAATGTTGGGCACCGCAAATTCGGTTTATGCAGGAGGCGCAACTGCTCTCACCAGGTCGGTTATTTCCGGGAAGGTGACTTCGACGCTGGATGGTGTCACTGCATTCGGTTACATGGAGATCCAAAGCACGGCCAATATTGCAGGACGAATATCCCTACTAGATTCGTTTCCCTGTTCCACCGGCTGCTTTAGCAGCTACCGAACCACCGCTAAATCTTATGTGCCATCGTCGAGTTCGGCCGAGGCCACAAGATTGCAAATCGGCGTTAAAAGCGGATACGCCGTGAGCTTTAGAACTGTGGTTGGAACAGTTCCTTTCCCCGCGTCGCCAATAGCGGGTTGGACCAGCATAAAATACTCGGCCAACCAATGGGCAACCACAGGATTTCTGGACCAAAAACAACTAACTTCAAATTGCGCGTTGACCTCCGCAGACATGACCAGCATGGCCGGGAAAACCGCCCCCTACCTAGTAGACGGTATTACCAAGGCTTCTTCATCCTGCCTTTCCAGCGGTATTAAGGGAAGCCTCAACGTTGCCTTATCCACCGATGTGGCATTAGTAGCGAATAAGTTTGCCTTTACCTCAATGAACCTCACCTCCGCGGATGGTCTCCCACACAACGTTTGGTTGTTGGTACCCGATGGCCCAAACGGGAGTGTTGAATACGGCCCTGATTGCACAGCTCCAAGAGGTGGTATTTCGGTTCAAAGCACAGTGTCAATCAGCAGTGACATCACAGTTTTTGCCTATACCCCTTGCACGCTCACCCTGCCACTTACGGCCATTTGGCGCGGTCAAATTATTGCTGGTTCCATGTCGGAAGATCTCTCGCCAGCTCAACTGATTTACAACACAATCGGAATCCCTGGCTACGACCTAAAAATGGGCATTCAGGTGCCTGTGGCCAGCTACACCAGGGCCATGAAACTAAGCCTAAAAAGAAACCTGAATTGAGAGCGCTATGAAAAAAAGAGTTGTCGGTCTTGACATTGCTGGGCGTTCCATTCGCGGTGTGCAAATGTTGCATCGCACCGGACAACGTTCAATCGTAGAGAAGTTTGTTGATTTCCCCCTGGATGAATTCGATGCGACTTTTGACAAAACTCGGGCCAATTACCTCGCAAGGAATTTGAGGGATATGTGGAATCAGGCAGGTTTTAAGACACCGTATTTGGCGGTTGGCATCGGTGGAGGAGACGTATTCGTTAGAGAGTTTTCAGTCCCCGATGTTTCGCCCAACATGCTCAAGAAGAGGCTCCCGGATTTGCTCAAATCGGAGTTGCCCATGTCTGTAGACGAGGTGGTTTTGGATTTTTACGC
>CAIYOE010000068.1 GCA_903927775.1 uncultured Micrococcales bacterium
GGCGGAGCCACCAAGGCCAAAACGGTGAGCAGCACCAGGTCTAGCGCCTCTTGCCACTTGCGAGCGACCAACATCCATGCCACGCAAATAGCGGCAACCGCAACCATTCCGAATAGGAACGTGGATGCAAACGGCCCAACCCACTCCACCAGCTTTGGGTTTACTCTCTGCAGCGCCTGAGTGCTTTGGCTGTTCACCAAGGGAATCAAAACTGGAACAAATCCGGCCGCCAAGGCATAGGCAAGCCTGGGAAGGCGCCGGGTTTCCTGCCTGCGCTTATCGATTTCTCTAGCAAAGGCAGCATCGCCAATGCCAAAGTGAACCGCGCTCATAACCACGACCACCTGAAAACCCAAGGTGTTCTGAGCCAGGATGCACGCCACCGCAATCGCAACAACTCCAAGGTACCCAGCGATGAACGCCACCATCTTGAAACCCGCCAACTTGGGCACGGTAACCAAGTGGTCTACTGCGCCGTGGGGAATTCCCACCGCCAATGCCAGCAGCGCTAGGGAAACCTGCAATTCCAAGGGGAATTCACCAAAGCACTTGACCAACACCGAAATAAAAATGCCCAGAACTATGCTGTAGCGAGAGATGCTTCTGAGATTCAGCAGAAGTTTCAGTTCCGATGCGGGCATGTCCCCGAGTCTAAACCGATAGAGGGGTCCAATGTTTGGCACCTGGTCCTACATGGCCATGCTGGGATTTGTGGTTGTGGCATCTTTTTGGCTTGAGTTCGCATTTGGGCTTCGGGTACTGCGAGACCCAAAGCGATTGATCAAGACGATCCTGGCCGCCTCCCCCGCCTTTGTTCTCTGGGATGCCTACGCGATTGCCAATGATCACTGGACCTTTGGAAAAGGTCTAACGCTGGGCATAATCGGCCCCCTGGGAGTTCCTTTGGAGGAGTACCTGTTTTTCATCGTGATTCCCATCGCCGCGATTTTGACGCTAGAGGGAGTCAAGAACTTTCTGCCCACCGTGCAGCAGTGGATTGCCAAGATTAAGGCGCTGAAAGCGTGATCACCTACACCCTGCTGTCTTCGATCATGATCATCATTGTTTTCTTGATCGAACTGGGAATCCTAAAATCAGGTCTGTTGTCAATGCGCCAGTTCTGGATTTCCATGACAATCGTCACGTTCTTCCAGTTGCTTTCAAACGGGTTTCTGACCAGCCAAAAAATTGTGAACTACAACCCGGCGCTGTTTAGTGGCTGGCGTATCGCCTATGCACCGATGGAAGACATCTTCTTTGGTTTCGCTCTGGTGAGCCTGACCATGTTCATCTGGACCAAAATCAAGCCATCGCAGAAAAAGGGTAAGAGCAAAAACTAGCTCCGCAGAATCTTCTCCATGGCGCGGCCATTGCCCAGTTCGTCAACGATTTTGTCCATGTAGCGAATCTTCTGCATGAGCGGGTCCTGGATTTCCTCGATGCGCACACCGCAAATAACGCCGGTAATAAGAGGTGCGTTTGGGTTCAGGGTGGCGGCATCGAAAAACTCGGTGAAGGTGATTCCGGTGTCGAGTCGCTGGTGCAGTTCCCCCGGCTCAAATCCGGTTAGCCAACCAATCACCTTGTCTAAGTCTTCTTGGCTCTGCCCTTTACGAAGAATTTTGCTCAGGTAGTGGCCATAAACTACTGCCACTTGCATGCCAAAAATCTTCTCCATAGGTTCATACTAGAGAAGTGAACCTCTGGCGAATTCTGATTCAATACGTTAAACCTCACTGGGGGTTGCTGGTGGCCGTGATGGTCTTCCA